>CAYXXW010000029.1:0-17549 GCA_964469115.1 uncultured Melioribacteraceae bacterium | reverse complement strand
AAGTGCAACACCACCACCAGCAACAATACCTTCTTCAACAGCAGCTCTTGTAGCATGCAAAGCATCTTCAACTCTAGCTTTCTTCTCTTTCATTTCAAATTCTGTAGCAGCACCAATCTTTAATACTGCAACACCACCAGAAAGTTTTGCTAATCTTTCTTGAAGTTTTTCTTTGTCATAATCAGAAGTTGTATTCTCAATCTGTGCTTTTATTTCATTGATTCTTTTCTTAATATCATCACTAGAACCAGCACCCTCAACAACTGTTGTATTATCTTTATCGATAACAACTTTTTTCGCCGTACCTAAAAATTCAACTGTAGCATTTTCTAATTTATATCCTCTTTCTTCTGAGATTACAGTACCGCCAGTAAGAATTGCTAAATCTTCTAACATAGCTTTTCTTCTATCTCCAAATCCTGGAGCTTTAACAGCGGCAACTCTTAGAGTTCCTCTCAATTTGTTTACGACTAAAGTAGCTAATGCTTCACCTTCAAGATCTTCTGAGATGATTAAAAGTGGTTTACCAGCTTGAGCAACTTTTTCAAGGATTGGTAAAAGATCTTTCATTGCTGAGATTTTTTTGTCATGAATAAGAATTTGTGGGTCTTCCAATACAGCTTCCATTGATTCTGAATCAGTAACAAAATATGGAGACAAGTAACCACGATCGAATTGCATACCTTCAACTAGCTCTAGTCCAGTTTCAGTGCCTTTTGCTTCTTCAACAGTGATAACGCCATCTTTACCAACTTTATCCATAGCATCGGAAATTAATTCACCAATTGTTTTGTCGTTGTTAGATGAGATTGAACCAACTTGAGAGATTTCATCTTTTCCACCAACTTCTTTAGAAATTGATTTAAGGTATTCCACAACTTTGGTAACGGCGAAATCAATACCTCTTTTGAGGTCCATTGGATTTGCACCAGCAGTAACGTTTTTCAATCCTTCTCTATAAATTGCTTGAGCTAAAACAGTAGCTGTTGTTGTACCATCACCGGCAACATCACTTGTTTTAGAAGCTACTTCCTTGACCATTTGTGCACCCATATTTTCTGTTGCATCTTCTAATTCAATTTCTTTCGCAACAGTAACACCATCTTTTGTAATTGTTGGAGCACCAAATTTTTTGTCAATAACAACATTTCTACCTTTTGGACCTAAAGTTACCTTTACAGCGTTTGCTAGTTTATCAACGCCAATCTTAAGTCCCGATCTGGCTTCTGTGCCAAATTCTACAATTTTTGCAGACATTTTTACCTCTTTTTTTTATTAAAATTAAATTATTCCGAAAATATCACTTTCTCTCATTATCAAATATTCTTCGTTTTCTACTTTTACTTCCGTTCCAGAATATTTTCCATAAAGGACACTATCACCAATTTTAACTTGCATCGAAATTATGCCACCATCATCCTTTATTCTGCCAGGTCCAGTTGCAACAACAATTCCTTCAACTGGTTTCTCTTTTGCTGTATCTGGTACAATAATTCCACCTTTTGTTTTTTGTTCAACTGAACTAGGTTTAACAATAACTCTGTCTTCTAAAGGTTTAATTTTAAATTGACTCATATTTACCTCCAAATTTATTAGCACTCTTTAAAGACGAGTGCTAATATATGAACTACTTTGAAATTAGTCAAGAATTTCTAACTATTTATTAATATTTGATGCTTGTAATTGAAAAAGGATTTAAAGTCTATTAATATAGTATTTTGAGAAGAATTATCAATGAATATTAAAAATATTTCTGAAACCTTTGTTATTCTAATAAGAAATTTTCTTAGTCTAAGGTTTCGACATATTCATGATTGAAAAACCTTCCAATAGACATAAAAAGATAAGTGGTAATGTATACAAAAAATATGTAACTTTTTTACACTTAAATGCGTCTCAATATGTAAATAACAAAGTTTTATAACTTGAGGAAAAAATGAGCAAAGTTAAATGGAAAAGTATTGGTGTTGTGGTGGGAATAATTGCAATTGGAGTTATAGGTATGAGTTTTCTCGGAAATTCTAAACCAACTTCTCAGAAACGTGATAAAAAACCACAAATTAGGACTGTGAATACAGAACAAATTTCCTTTGGGGAGTTAAATTTAGAAGTTACTGGGAATGGAATTGTTGAATCTCAAAGTACATTAGATGTAATATCTGAGGTTTCTGGTAAAATTGTTTTTGCCAAAAATAACTTGAAGGATGGAACTTTTGTAAAAAAAGGTGAAGTTGTATTAAAAGTAGATTCTCGTGAAATTGCAAATACACTTTATTCATTAAGGTCAGATTTTGTGAATGCAGTTGCCGCGTTATTGCCAGATCTAAAAGTTGAGAGCCAAGATCTCTACAATAAGTGGTTTACTTACTTTACAGATGTTGATATTCACTCGAAACTTCCTGAACTTCCGACTATTTCAACTCTTCAGGAAAAAATTAAACTTAGTTCTCGACAAATTTTTACAAAATATTATGCAGTTAGAAATGAGGAAATCTTACTTTCCAAATATGTAGTAAAAGCACCATATGCAGGTTACATAAAATCAGGTGGAGTTATTGCAAATAGTTTTGTTTCTAGAGGGCAACACCTTTTTACAATTGATGATGTTTACAATCTGGAAATTGCCGTTCCATTAATTATTGATGAATTTAATCAAATTAAATTTGGTAATGGAACTTATGTTGAAATAAGCTCAGATAATAATGATGAAACAAAAGTTGGTAAACTAGTAAGAAAAGATCCTACACTCGATAGAAATTCTCAATCACTAAAAGTTTATGTAGCATTTACAAATTATGATATGATCCCAGATTTTCTTTCTGGCAATTATGTTAACATTAAAATTTCTGGTAAAAGATTGCAAAATGTTGCTTTAATTCCTAGACACTTAATGGATAATGATAGTAATATTTATACAATTGAACAAGGGAAATTAGCTAAAAAGAAAATGGATGTTGTTGAAATTCAAAAAGAAAATGTAATTGTTGCAAAAAGTTCTGATGACAATTTTGAAATAGTAACGACAATTTTACAGAAGCCACTAGTAGGTATGCAAGTAAAATCAATTCACGATGTTGTAGATTCTGATTCAACCAATTATAATGACACAGTTGCTGTAAACTAAATGATAAGAGAGAATTATGGCTAAGAAATTTATTCACTATTTTATAAAGCATTCTGTTATAACAAATTGGCTTATGATTCTAATTTGTATAGCTGGAATATTTGCACTTTTTAATCTTAATAAAAGAATTAACCCCAAAATTGAAGATAGACAAATCGAAGTTGATGTTCCATTCCCAGGCGCTTCAGCATTAGAGGTTGAAGAAGGAATTGTTACAAAAATTGAAGAAAACATTCGTGGAATTGAAGGAATTGAGGAAGTACGTTCTACTTCTACAGATGGTTGGGGATCGGTTAGTGTAGAAATTTCGGAAGGATTTGATATTAATAAAGCTCTTCAGGAAATAAAAAATTCTGTTAATTCAATCAATTCATATCCAACAGATGCTGAAAAGCCAATTGTGGTTCAATCTATTAGATGGAATAGAGCTATTATGCTATCAATCTACGGACCAAAAGATTTATTTACACTAAAAAAAATTGTTGAAGAGTTTCGAGATGATCTTTTACGGACTGGAAAAATATCTAGTGTAAATATGTGGGGAATTCCAAATAGAGAATTTTCAATTGAAGTTACTCCGGAAAATTTAATTAGATACAAGCTAACTATTAATGAAATTGCTCAAGCGATAAGAAATTCTAATCTTAATATTTCATCTGGCTCTGTTCTTACAGATCAAGAACAAATTCTTATTCGTTCATATAACAAGAAATACCAAGCAATTGATCTTGAAAAAATTCAAGTTAAATCTGGTATAGATGGTCAGAAAATATATTTAACTGATATTTGTACGGTTCAAGAACAATGGCCAGATAACAGGTTCTTCTCTGAATATAACGGGACTAAATCTGTTGGATTTAATGTTATGTATAATAATTCTGAAGATGTAATTGAAATTGATAGAATCACTACAGAATTAGCTGAGCAATATGAAGAAAAGTATGCTGGTCTTATAACTTTTAAAACATTTATTAAAGAAACTAAAGAGTTAGATGAACGAATAGACTTAATGTCACAAAACGGAATTTTAGGTTTACTACTAGTAATAATATTACTGAGTATTTTCTTAAATGCAAGATTATCGTTCTGGGTTTCTCTAGGAATTCCAATTTCTTTATTTGGAATGTTTTTTGTGATTTGGATAATGAATATTACAATTAATGAAATGAGCTTATTTGGAATCATTTTAGTAATTGGTATTCTGGTAGATGATGGAATTATCATTGGTGAAAGTATTTTTCAGCAAGTTGAAAAATATGGCAAGAAACCATTGGAAGCAGCAATAGATGGGACTCTAGATGTAATTAAGCCTGTCACAATTTCAATTATCACAACAATTGTTGCATTCACTCCATACTTTTATTTTTATGGAGAATTAGGAGGCCATGTTTGGCAAATTGCGGCAGTTGTAATAGCCTCATTGTTATTCTCACTTGTTGAAGCAATGGTTATTCTTCCTGCTCATTTATCACACTCGAAAGCACTTAATTTAAATGTTAAAGATGGTAGTATATTTAGTAGAATTAGAACAAAATTAGATATAGCATTCAATGAATATATAATTGTTTATTACTCTAAAATGTTAAGAGTTTGCTTAAATAACAGATGGGCGGTTTCTGCAGCAGTATTTTCAACAATACTAATTGTTGCTGGTTTGTTTCAAGGTTCTCATGTTAGAGCTCAATTTTTCCCTGAACTAGAGCCTCCGTATGCAAGGATTCAAGCAACAGTTCCCGCGGGAATGTCTGCTGACGTAGCTGATAAGATTAGAGATAATTTAATTGATAAAGCTCTTGCGTTTGGAAAATCTTGGGAAGTTGAAAAAAACATTAAAAATCCCATTGCGAATTTTACTTCTTGGATGAACGGTGGGACGATAAATATATTTTTTGTCCTTCCTTCTTCTGGAGAAAGAGACTATACAATTGGTGAATTCTCTGATGCTTTGAGTGAATATGTTGGAGTTGTGCCAGAAGCTGAAAATGTAATAGTCGGTGGTTGGAATTTTGGCGGGAATCCAATTTCTGTGAAATTTAGAAGTACTGATTATACACAACTTCTAAAAGCAAAAGAACTATTAAAAGAAGAACTGCAATCAATTGCTGGTGTAAAAGATATTCAAGATGATACCCCTCTTGGTAATAATGAATTTATAGTTGACCTAAAACCAAAAGGGGAAGCATTAGGTTTCACACTTAGAGATCTTACAACACAACTAAGGCAAGGTTTCTACGGACAGGAAGTAATGCGCTTGCAAAGAGGTAGAAATGAAATTAAAGTTTGGGTGCGTTTTGATAAAAAGAATAGAGTTGCCATTAGTCAGATTGAAAACCTAAAGGTTAAAACGCCATTAGGAGAATATGTACCCTTCAAAGAAGTTGCTAAATTCAAAATTGAAAGAGGTTTAAGAAGGATTCGTCACGAAGATGGTGATAGATCTGTTACTGTTTTTGCTAACTTAGATTATGATAAAAACGATTTAGGTGTTGTTCTTGGTGAGCTAGATGGTTTTGTAATTCCGAGAGTTCTTGGCCAAGTAGAAGGGGTTTCTAGAAGCTTTGGAGGTCAATCAGAATATGTTACAAAAATGATCAACTCTATTCAATATTCAATGGCGATTGCTTTAATTATAATGTTTACAATACTTATGTTCTTATTGAAATCATATTTACAAACTGGTCTTGTAATGAGCTTAATTCCATTAGGTGTAATTGGTGCTGTAATTGGTCATTATATTATAGGAATACCGATTTCGATTCTTTCATTCCTAGGTATTGTTGCGCTTGCCGGAATTATTATTAATGATTCAGTTGTACTTGTTGATAGATATAACAATTTACTTAAATCCGGGATGGATGTCTTTGATGCTCTCATGGAAGCAAGTTCGTCAAGGTTTAGACCAATTGTACTGACAACAATTACTACCGCTGGTGGTTTAGCACCTATAATCCTATTGAAAAGTGAACAAGGTCAATTTTTAGTCCCTATGGCTGTTTCAGTTGCATTCGGATTAATTTTTGGAACACTTATAACCTTACTACTTCTTCCATCAGCATTATATGCAATTAACGATTTAAGAAAATTCTTCAAAAGAACGAAAAGTAGATTAGAACTTGAGCCGGCTTATATAAGGGGAAGTGATTAAAATTTTAAGGTTAATGATTTATCAATAAAAATGAAAAAGATCCCAACTGTTTACCGGGATCTTTTTCATGGCATAGAAATACTTAAATTAAAAGAAGCCTTTGAAAAAGCTCATATTGTCATATTGAGCAAAGCGAAATATCCCGCTCCTGAGTTAAATGGAGATTCTTCGCTTCGTTCAGAATGACTTATTGTCAGTTATTCAAAGGTTTCTATAATTTTATATCAGTTTTTTAGCGAATTCGAAAACTTGATTTGCGTGTGAATCAACTTGAACATTTCTTATGATATTTACTATTTTACCTTCTTTATCAACAATAAATGTTACTCGGCTTGCAATACCAATATTGTTCAAAACATCATATTTTTTAGCAACCTCTTTTTCAACATCAGAAAGGAGAGGGAAATTAAGATTATTATCTTGTACAAACTCTTTGATTTCATCTTTAGAATCAACAGAAATACCGAGAACAATAATTCCATATTCTTCAAAATCTGAATATTGATCTCTAATTCCGCAAGCTTGAGTTGTGCAGCCCGAAGTGTTTGCTTTAGGATAAAAATAAATAACTACTGGTGATTTTCCCTGGAAATTCGAGAGAGTATAAGTGTTATCTTCCGAATCTTCTAAAGAAAAATCCGGTGCCATTTCACCAACTGAAATATTCTCAGCAGTACCGCCGCATGAAAATAAAAATATTGAAATTAGGAGAATTACTATTTTCTTCATTGTATGTCCTTTGTTTAATCAAGTTCAACCGATCTGGCAAAAATATAATCTACATTTTTCACCATCTCTTTAGTGTTAAAAATTTGTTTAATGTCATTATCGTTTAAGTATTTTTTCACTTCTTCTGAGTTTAACAGCTCACTTTCAAGATTGGCTGATTTATCTCCCCAAACTTTCATAGCAGGAGTTTGCACAAGCTTGTAAGCATCTTCTCGCGTTGCACCTTTTTCTACTAATTTTAATAGAACCTTCTGAGAAAAAACTAAACCCCTTGTTTTATTTAAATTTTCCAAAGCATTTTCAGGATAGATTAGTAAATTCTCAATCAATTTAGTCATTAGTGAAAACATATAATTAAGAGTAATGCAGCTATCAGGAACAATTACTCTTTCTACTGAGGAATGTGAAATATCTCTTTCATGCCAAAGTGCTACGTTTTCTAAAGCTGCAGTAGCATTTCCTCTAAGTAATCTGGCAAGACCGGAAACTCTTTCTGAAACAATGGGATTCCTTTTATGAGGCATTGCGGACGACCCTTTTTGTCCTTTTGAAAAAAACTCTTCAGCCTCTAAAACTTCTGTCCTTTGTAAATGTCTGATCTCAACAGCAATTTTCTCTAGTGATGCTCCAATTACTGCAAGCGTTGATAAATACTCTGCGTGCCTGTCTCGTTGAATTATTTGGGTTGAAACTGGAGCTGGTTTTAATCCCATTTTTTCACAAACATATTCTTCAACTTTTGGGGAGAGATGATCAAAAGTTCCGACAGCGCCAGAGATTTGTCCTACACTAATTGTGTCAATTGCAGATTCTAATCTTTTAACATTTCTTTTTGTTTCTTCATACCAGAGTGCAAATTTTAATCCGTAAGTTGTAGGTTCAGCGTGTATACCATGACTTCTACCAACACAAATAGTCTTTTTATGCTCAACTGCTCTCTTCTTTAAAGCCTCCTTAAATTTGAGCAAATCACTTAACAATATCTCACCAGCAGCTTTCATTTGATAAGAGAGGGTAGTGTCAAGAATATCGGAAGATGTCATACCATAATGAATATGCCTTGATTCCGGCCCTACATATTCAGCAACATTTGTAAGAAAAGCAATAACATCATGCTTTGTCTCTTCTTCAATCTCTAAAATTCTTTCAACGTTAAAATTTGCTTTAGCTTTAATAATATCAACATCTTCTTCAGGTATTTCACCCAATTCTTCTCTTGCTTCACAAGCAAGAACTTCAATTTTTAACCATGTTGAGAATCTGAATTCATCTTCCCAAATTTTTCCCATTTCGGGAAGAGTATATCTTTTAATCATTTTTTAGTTTCTAATTTTAGTGAGAGTTTTATTTGCTTATCATCTCGAACAACTTTTAAGTTTAATACATCACTTGTTCTTGCTTGATGGAATACATAAACAATGGTGTCTTCATTATTTACTTTGATATTATTTATTTCTAAGATAATATCACCAACTTCCAGATCTGCTTTATCAGCGGGAGAATCCTTTTCAATATTTGTTACAATTACACCAAAGGTACTTACAAGATTATAGTATTTTGCAATTCCTTTATCAATAGAATGAATACTTAAGCCTGTCCAAAAATCTCTTTTTACCTGTCCGTTTATTTTCAATTCATCTGTAATATTTTTTACTGTGTTTATTGGGATTGCAAAACCAACACCCACACTGCCTGCTCCGCCTACTGAGTAAATAAGTGTATTCATGCCAATCATCTCGCCAAGGCTGTTAACTAAAGGACCGCCACTATTTCCAGTGTTAATGGAAGCGTCAGTTTGAATCATATTTAAATAATATCTTTCTTCCTTTACACCTAAATTCATTCCTAGTGCACTAACAACGCCGACTGTAACTGTTGGTTTATCATTATATTCAAAAAGTCCGAAAGGGTTGCCGAGAGCTATAACCCATTCACCAATTAAAATTTCATCTGAATTGCCAAACTTTAGAAATGATAAATTGCTTGCATCAATTTTAAGTAGAGAAATATCTGAAGCCTGGTCTGATCCAATTAGTTCTGCATTGTAATGAGTGCCGTCGGTCATAGTGACTATTATCTTGGTTGCATTTCCGGCAACATGATCGTTAGTTAAAATATAACCATCGGAAGTAATAATTGCCCCAGATCCTAAACCCTTAATTTCTTTTTGATAAACTCTATCACCAAAAAATTGTCTGAAGAATGGATCTCTACTAATCGGATCTCGATAATATCTTGTTTCTGTTACATTTATACCAACAATTGCATTGCTAACATTTTTAACAGTGTTAGTTATGATATTTTCTCGACTATTGTAAAGGTTATTGTTTATCTGCGATCTTAGATTTACAGGAAGAGTTGAACTTTCTTCGACAGTCCCATTTTGTTCAATTAAATCTTGTGTGGTTGAACTTTCATTAACACTACTTTCAACTTGTTTGTTATAATAAAAATAAGCAAAAATTACAGAGACAATTAATAGTGTTATAAAAGATGATAGAAATATGTACTTAAAGTTTTTCATTTTTTATTTATAATTTTATTTTGAATTATTACCTTAAACGGCTGCCAATGCTTAGATAAAATAATAAGCATTAGTAAAGATAGACAAAAACTAAAAATAATACTTTTTTCTGCAGGAGGGAATGATAAGTTATTAAGGAAATCTGCAAAAAATATTACAGATACAATAACAATTATTGATGCACCAATATTTGCTAAGTGTATATCTTTTTTAATTAAGTGCAAAACCACCCAGCTTAAACCCCAAATTCCACAAATAAAAGGGGAAATTATTATAGTTCCTCCGCCAAAAGTTGCTAAACCTTTTCCACCTTTAAAATTTAGCCAAATTGAATAACAGTGACCAAAAACAGCAGCAATCAGTGAAATCATTTGATAAAAAAACTGATCTCCCAATAAATACTTTATCATTAACACACTTAATAGTCCTTTTATTGCATCAAAAATCAGAACAACTATTCCAATTTTTTTAGAATTTGTAACTTCATATGAGTTTAGTGTCCCAACATTTCCGGAGCCTTCATTTCTAATGTCTAATCCATGACTAAATTTTAGAACAATAAATGCAGTTGGAATTGATCCAATAAAATAACCGGTTATAATTGCTATAATAATTTCCATTCGTACCTATAAAAAGAAGATAATTAAAAAATCAATTTTGTATTTGTTCAATAAACATTTATTTTCAAACTTATATTATTTTAATAAATGAAAAAATATCTATAATTAAAAATTTAGCAATTCAGTAAATATTTTTCTGTAAAGATGAAAAATAAATAACCAGGAGTAAATATGATAAATTATATTGGCAATTTTAATGTAATTCCCTCGCTACCCGAAAAATTAGAACCATTAAGAGAAATTGCCTATAATGTATATTGGGCATGGAATCAAGATGCACAAGAATTATTTTGGAGATTAGACAGAGACCTTTGGGAAAGTACAAACCATAATCCTGTGATGATGTTAGGTCAAATTAATCAGGAGAAATTGAATACAATAGCCGAAGATGATGGTTTTGTATCCCACATGAATCGTGTGTTTTTACAATTAAATATTTATATGCAAGACTCCACTTGGTATAAAAAGAAATATGGTGCAGCGGACGTGCCTTTTATTGCATATTTTTCTGCAGAATTTGGACTTACAGAATGCTTGCAAATTTATTCTGGCGGATTGGGTGTTTTAGCCGGCGATCATCTTAAATCTGCTAGTGATTTAGGAATTCCATTAGTCGGACTTGGATTATGCTACAAAGAAGGATATTTCCAGCAGTATTTAAACGCAGAAGGCTGGCAGCAGGAACAATATCAACTATCAGATTTTCATAATCTTCCTATGACATTGGTTCAGACTGAAGATGATTCTACATTGAAGATATCATTAGATTTCCCGGATCGTCAGGTATACTTCCAAGTTTGGAAAATTCAAGTCGGTAGAGTTCCTCTTTATCTTTTAGATACAAACGTTCCTGAAAATTCAGAAGCAGATAAAACTATAACACAATCATTGTATGGTGGGGATAAAGAAACTAGAATTCAGCAAGAAATAATTTTAGGAATTGGCGGAATAAGAGTTCTTCATGCACTAAATATTAAACCATTAGTTTGTCATATGAATGAAGGGCATTCTGCTTTCCTTGCATTAGAAAGAATTAGAATTTTAATTCAAAAAGGCCTTAGTTTCGAGCAAGCAAAAGATATAGGCTTTTTCTCTAACATTTTTACCACACATACTCCGGTTCCTGCCGGTATTGATGTTTTTGGTAATGATTTGGTTGAAAAATATTTTAATAAATATTACAAGAATGAATTAAAAATAACTGATAAGCAGTTTTATGACTTAGGAACAATACTTAAAGATAAACCAGCAACCAACTTTAATATGGCGCATCTAGCTATGAATATGGCGGGAATGGTAAATGGTGTAAGTAAACTGCATGGTGAAGTATCAAAAAAAATGTGGACAAGCGGTTTCCCAAATATTCCATTTGATGAAATTCCTATTGAGTATGTTACAAACGGAATTCATACAAGATCACATTTATCAACTGAAATGGCCGCTCTTCTCGAAAGATACCTAGGTGATGAATTTACAGTTGGATTAGCTGATAAATCAGTTTGGGAAGCTGTGGATGAAATACCGGACGAAGAACTCTGGATTACACATGAAAGAAGAAGAGCTCGATTAGTAGCTTTTGCTAGAAGAAGATTAAAAAAACAATTAATTGCTCGTGGAGCATCTTCAATTGAAATTGATGCAGCGAAAGAAGTTCTTAATCCATCGGCTTTAACAATTGGATTTGCAAGGAGGTTTGCAACTTATAAAAGAGCAAATTTAATTTTAAGGGATATTGAAAGACTCTCGTTAATTCTAAGTACTCCCGATAGACCGGTACAATTTATTATTGCCGGTAAAGCGCATCCACAAGATGAAGCAGGCAAAAAGTTAATTCAAGAAATAGTAGCTACATCTAAAGATGTGCATTTCAGAAAGAAAATAGTTTTCTTAGAAAATTATGATATGAACATAGCACGTTACATGGTTGAAGGTTGTGACGTTTGGCTGAATAACCCTCGAAGACCTTTAGAAGCAAGCGGTACAAGTGGTATGAAAATAATTGCTAATGGAGGATTAAACTTTAGTGTACTAGATGGCTGGTGGGATGAAGCTTATCATCATGAATTGGGATGGAAAATTGGAAACGGTGAAGAGTATGAAAATCTTGAATATCAAGATGAAGTTGAATCAAGATTGATATATGAAACTTTAGAAAAAGAAATTATTACCACTTTTTATGATAGAGGAGAGGATAAACTTCCTCGTAAGTGGATTAAAATGATGAAAGAATCTATTAAGAACTTAGGACCGGTTTTCAATACAAGTAGAATGGTTGGTCAATACACTGAAAATTACTACATGAAAGCTCTTGAAAGAAGGAAATTTATTCTTCAAAATGACTGGGAAGAAGCAAAGAAATTTACTAAATGGAAACAAAAAGTTACTAAGAATTGGAAAGGAATCAAGTTTGTAAGTGTTTCTGAAGAAAATACAAAATCTGAAATTAAGGTTGATTCAACATATAAACTTGTAAGTGAAATTGATTTAGGAAAACTATCGCCTGAAGATGTAGAAGTTCAAATTTATTATGGTAAGGTGGATGATAGATTTTTAACAAATGTAAATAATTATGTAGTTATGGATTTTATTAAAACTAACACCGAGTTGAATATTCACACTTTTGAAGGTAAGATTAAATGTAACAAGACCGGGCAATTTGGTTATACTTTAAGAATTTTACCCAAACATGGATTACTTCATAATCAGTTTGAATTAAACTTAATACATTGGGCTTAAATATCGATAGTATGATTTAAATCAATTACTATTTTTCAATATTTCTTCTTTTTGGGCTATTGAAATTAATTAAATGTTAAAAGTTAAAAAATATTAAGGTGTTGAATGGAATTTCTGCAAAAAATTAGTGACAAATCTGCCAAAGTTGGAATTATTGGATTAGGTTATGTAGGCTTGCCTTTGGGTCTTGAGTTTGCTCTTAAAGGCTTTGATGTTATAGGATTTGATGTTGATAAATCGAAAATACCAATGTTGATGGAAGGAAAGAGTTATATCAAACATATTTCTACCGATAAAATTAAAAAAGCTGTAGATAGCGGTCATTTTTCAGCGGTTAGTGATTTTACAAAATTACCAGAAGTTGATGCAATAATTATTTGTGTTCCAACTCCGCTTAATAAGCACAGAGAACCTGATATGTCATATGTAGTAGATACTGCTGAAACTATAGCAAAGTATCTGAGAAAAGGTCAGCTGGTAACTTTAGAATCAACTACGTACCCTGGAACAACTGAAGAAATATTACAGCCGCTATTTGAGAATGCACCTATAACACAAAAAGTTGGATCAGAAAAATTTGTTGTGGGGAAAGATTTTTATTTAGCTTTTTCTCCGGAGAGGGAAGATCCTAATAATCCTGATTTCAATACTTCAACAATTCCTAAAGTAGTTGGGGGAGTGACTGAAGATTGCGTTAAAATTGCAACTGAATTGTACAATAATGTTATAGTTAAAACAGTTCCGGTTTCATCTCCTAAAGTTGCAGAAGCAACTAAGTTAGTTGAAAATATTTACCGCTCAGTTAATATCGCGTTGGTTAATGAATTGAAAATGGTATTCGATAGAATGGGAATTGATGTCTGGGAAGTAATTGCTGCTGCGTCCACTAAACCGTTCGGTTTTAACGCTTTTTATCCAGGACCAGGTTTAGGTGGTCATTGTATTCCAATAGATCCTTTTTATTTAACTTGGAAAGCTCGTGAATTTGAAGTTAATACTAGATTTATTGAACTTGCAGGTGAAATCAATACGCACATGCCATACTACGTGGTTGAGAATGCCGGGAAATTATTGAATGGAGAAAAGAAAGCATTAAATGGTTCTAAAGTTTTATTGCTTGGCGCCGCTTATAAAAAAGATATTGACGATATGCGAGAATCACCCTCATTAAGACTTATAGAACTTTTTGAAAGGGAGGGAGCAGAAGTTGATTTTAATGATCCTTACGTTCCAAAACTTTATAAAATGAGAAAATATGATTACACAATGGAATCCGTTGAACTTAGTGCAGAAACACTAAAAGAATATGATTTAGTAGTTTTAAGTACTGATCACTCCGATTACGATTATAAATTTATTGCGGAAAACTCCAAACTAATTCTTGATACAAGAAACGCATTTGAAAAACATGGTATCAAAGCCGATCACATTAAAAAATCATAACTCCATTATTAGAGCCGAAAATTGAAATATAATATTCGATTTTCGGCTCTAAATTATACTCTGGCACTAAAGTAGTCTTTTATTACATCTATTATTTATTAAAACTAGGATTAAATATTGAAGAAGATCATATCTGTTGTAGGTGCAAGACCAAATTTTATGAAGATTGCTCCGCTGCATCGAGCATTCAAAAAATATTCTGATAAAGTGCAGCATTTAATTTGTCATACCGGTCAGCATTATGATGAAAAAATGTCAAAAATTTTCTTTGAAGATCTTGAACTCCCGCAGCCGGATTTTTACTTAGGTGTAGGAAGCGGAAGTCATGCTGAGCAAACAGCAAATGTAATGATCAAATTTGAAAAAATCCTAATTGATGAAAAGCCAGATTTAATAATTGTAGTTGGTGATGTCAATTCAACTATTGCATGTAGTCTTACCGCATCAAAACTTCATATTAAAGTTGTACATGTTGAAGCTGGTTTACGAAGTGGTGATAGATTAATGCCGGAAGAAGTAAATAGAGTTCTCACAGACGCAATATCCGATATGCTTTTTGTGACAGAAAAGAGTGGAATAGAAAATCTAAAGAGAGAAGGCGTTTCCGATGGAAAAGTTTTCTTTACCGGTAATGTAATGATTGATAGTCTGGCATATTTTAAGCCAAAAGTAAAAAATTCAAATATTCACAACCATTTTGGTTTAGAGCTAAATAAGTATGTATTAGTGACGCTTCATCGCCCAAGCAATGTTGATAATAAGGACCAGCTCATTAAGTTAATTGCGTTACTTAATACGATTGCGGAAAAAAGAAAAGTCATTTTCCCAATACATCCTAGAACAAAAAATAATTTAGAAAATTTTGGATTGCTCAATACTATTAACCCCAACCTAATTTTAACCGAACCTATCGGTTATTTAGATTTTCTTGCTTTAACTAGTAATGCCGAACTAATTTTGACGGACAGCGGAGGTATTCAAGAAGAATCAACCTATTTGGGTGTCCAATGTATAACTCTTAGAACTTCTACTGAAAGACCAATTACCGTTGAAGTAGGGACAAACCAGCTACTTGGAAATGATCTAGGGAAAGCAAAAATTGCCGCACTCGATGTTCTGAATGGAAATATTAAAAAAGGTAAAATTCCTGAACTTTGGGATGGAAAAGCTGCTGAGAGAATTGCAGAAATTATAGTAAAATATTTGAATTAGCTTTCCTGCTATTTCTGGTTCTTATTAGTCCAATTGTTTTCATTAAGATGTTTAGAAATTGATAATAATGGAATAATTTCTGACTTTCGAGAAAAAATGCGGAATCATGTCCGTTTATAATGAAATGCCTTATTCAAAAAAGGTAATTTGAACCTTTCTCTTTTAATAATTTATCCCGTAATAACTTACTTTGGCAAATTTTCTATTAGAAATGAAGTATATCCTCAGACTATTGTTCCAAATGAAAAATAATTGTATTTTGGCTGAATTTACTTTAAGCCCTTTCTATGAATTATTATTTTTGAATAATAAGTCTGGTTAAGAACCAATATTACTTAAATTTAATATTCTCAAATCATCGCTGTATTCATAGCTGATGTTTTTTGATTGATTTAGTCTTCCGGCAAACGCGTATAATATCCAGCCAAATTGGTAAGACCAACATTCCCTTAAAACTTTTAGATTCTTGTACTCATAATTTGAATTGAAGCCTAAATGCGATAAAGTTGATTTAACTTTTCGGTATGTTTTATATGGTCCGATTGAATTCCATATTGAGTTGTGATCTTTACAAACCATATCTGTATTCAACGAGTTTTTAGTTAGCCAATCCAACCCTTTAAATATATATTTTTCATAATTTTTACCAGTTGCCATTTGAATTGAATAAAGAGCAATTGGTGCCAGTGCACTTTGATGAATAGAGTAAATTGGATACTTACTTAGTACATCGCCGGTTTTTACGCTATAATGCCACATCCATTCACCATCATCTCCTTGAAGCTCACAAATTTTTTGTGCAGTTTCTTCGGCAATTAGTAAAGCTTCTTCATTCTTCATTAGTTTTGAAAATAAAACAAATGCATATATAGGGTAGACTTGATCAGCAAAATTTCCTATGGCGCTTCTAAGTTTACCGTTAAATGAATCATCTGAACTATGTTTAAAGATTCCGTTTCCTCCATAATTGTTTCTAATTAGTTTGTAGAGTTTGCCAGGCAAATTCCCAATTGAAGTTTTAAAGGTTTCATTAAAAGTTGATGCCATCAAAATTCCTATCAACAACCATGAGAGCTCCATCGTCATTTTAATTCTGACATCCTTATACATATTGAAGATGTTTCCAAAATTAATCTTTGGTAAAATTGTGTGAATCTCCTCAGGAGAAATTAAGGATGTTGCCCATAGCAGTAAACCTATATCTCCTGCAGATTCATACTTTGTTAAATTATTAGTTTGATTTCTTAAAATGGATTTAAGATCAATTTCTGACTTTAGGCTAATATTAAAATCATTATTTTCTGCTTTATGGAGACCAATTAAATTAATTAACGTATATCTTATATTTGTACCCTCAACTGAAAGAATATTTTCATTAAGTATTTTCTTTTCGGCAAACTCTAGATTATCTTCAATATACATATCGTTTAGTCCATGAATTGAAATTTCAACTAATTCATTTATAAAAGATTTATATTCTGGTTTTTCAATTTTTTGCGAACTCATTACTATTCTCTTTAATAATTGGAAGTTTATTTTGCGCAACCTCAGAAACGAAATTTTCTATTTCATTGGATATAAATTGTAATGCTAATGAGTTAATATTCTCTAGATTAATAAGTTTTTGCTTCTTTTTTAATTTCATTTTTTTTCTAACATCAGAAATATTTTTAATTAATATCAATCTTTGCGATTCAACTAAGTATCTATCAACATCGCTAATTTCACCCATAAAAATGCTATATACTGGTAAGCCCAAAGCTGCAGCTTCTCTACTCATAGTGTTACTTCCACTAATTACAATGTCTGAATGCCACATAAGATTTAGTCCATCCACCACTTCATTGGGAATACATAGACGGTTGTTTTTGATATGAGTTTGATAATCAGATAATATTTGATGCTTTTGCTTTATATCTCTTGGTAAAATGATAGTTTTTGTAGAATCATTTTGAGTCAGAATTTCCAATATCTCAGTAAAGAGTTTTTCACTTTCAAGCCTATGATAGCGAGCTT
>CAYXXW010000028.1:6343-18237 GCA_964469115.1 uncultured Melioribacteraceae bacterium | reverse complement strand
TTAATTGAAGAAAATAATTTAGATTATGTTGTTTATGGGCATATTGGTAATTCGCATCTTCATTTTAATATATTACCAAAGGATGAACGTGAACTAAAATTGAGCCGAGAATTATATGGTGAAATATGCAAAAAATCAGTTCAACTTAATGGAACTATTTCGGCCGAACATGGTATTGGTAAGTTGAAAACAAAATATTTATTAGAAATGTTCGGAGAAGAAAATATACTAAAAATGGCAAAACTTAAAAAAAGTTTAGATCCTAATATGATACTTAACATAGGTAATATGTTTGAAGAAAAATATTTAAAAATGGTAAAAAGTTGAATTCATTCTCTAATAAAATATTGATTTTTCTATTGATAGTTGCATCTTTCTCAACATTAATGATTGCTCAAAATAATCCGTTGGCAAATCAAATAAGATTGGCAAAAACATTTGAAGCAAAAGGGGACTTTGAAGCGGCAGAAAAAATTTACGCTAAAATTTATGATGAGCAGCCAAAGAATTATCAATTTTATAATTTTTATTACAATGTATTAATCAACCAAAAAAAGTATGAGGATGCTCTTCAATTAATTCAAACCCAACTTTCAATAAATAAAAATAATATCAATGTTCGCGGAGATTTGGGTACTGTTTATTTCCTTTTGGGTAATGAAAAAAAGGCAAACGAAATCTGGAACGAGGCGTTAACGATAAATCCGGAAAATGCATTTGCTTACAGAACAATTGCAGATTATATGATTGATAATAGAATTATTGAACGTGCAATTGAAGTATTGGAAAAAGGGAATTCAGTTTCTGATGATAATACAATCTTTTCATACGATATTGCAAACTTGTACTCAATTACAATGAAGTATGAAGAAGCTACACGGGAGTATTGTAAAATATTGGCTAGTAAGCCTAAGCAGTTAAATATGATAAAGAATAAAATTATCGGGTACATTAATGCAAATCAAGCTGAAGAACCAACATTAAAGACCGTAGAAGAAATTTATGATGAAAACAATGAAATTTACTATTTACAACTTTTAGCAGATCTCTACTCAAGAACCGGTAAAGATGAAAAAGCATTCGATGCAATAATTCAGATTGAAAGTGAAACAACTAATAATGGTTCTTCAATATTCGCTTTTGCTCAGAAAGAAACCAGATTTGGAAATTTTAATTCTGCCGCTAATGCTTATAAGTATATTATTGAGAACTATACTGAATCGGCTTTATTTTCTGAATCGGAAATAGGTTATACAAGGTCATTAGAAGAAGAATTGAATAATAACTCAATATCTTTTAATAATTGGAAGCCGATTAATATTGATCCGCCGAAAAATTTGAGCGATTATGAAAACTTGACTGAAGCATATTCAAATTTGGTTACTAAATATCCTGATAATAAAATTGGTTGGGAAGCTGAATTTAGAATGGCAAAAATTTATTCGGATAAATTAAATATTTATGAAAAAGCTGATAGTATTTTCAGAAAAATTACTGGCGAAGTTAGATCGATTTTTTATGTTGGTGAATCTAATTTTGAGCTTGCAAAGATTGCAATAAAGAAAGATGATTTGCCTGAAACTCAAAAATATTTAAAAAAAGTAATTGAAAGCCGAATGACAAAACCGTCCTTGCTGAATAGTGCAAACTATCTACTTGCCAAGACTAATATGTGGAAAGGTCATTTTTCTGAGTCAATTGAGCTATTTAATAAAGTTATTGAGGACCCCAAAGAAGAAAATGTGAACGATGCGCTTCAATATTCATTATTGCTGAACACATTTAAAAATGATTCAACCAATTTATTTTTATTTTTTAATGCCGATTATCTATTAGAAAGAAGAAAATTTAATGAAGCTGCGGCTGAGTTTAAAAAGTTAGCAGAAAATAAAAATTTGTTCTTGTTAAAAGATTTTGCTTCTTTAAAATATGCTCAATTACTAATAGCTTTAGATAATTACGAGCAAATCCGTGATTTTTTAGAAAAATCGGGAAATTGTGATGAAGCTAACATCTATCAGGATAGATTTTTATATTTATTGGGTACAAATTATTATTATGGTTTAAATGAACAGAATAAAGCATTAGAACCATTGACAAAAGTCTTAGATGAGTTTCCTAATTCAATTTATTATAATAAGGCTAGGAAAATTATTGGCGAAATTAGTTTAGGGGTAGGGAAATCAATATGAGTAAAACGGAAGATCATAAAACTGTAAAATGTTCTTTTTGCGGAAGAGACGGAAATGAAGTAGCAAGTATGGTTGCAGGACCTGAAGTGTACATTTGTGATATTTGTGTAAAAACAAGTGTAGATATTCTTAAAAACAATCTTGCAGCATATAACAATAAAGATGCTTCAGCTGTTTCATTAATTCCGGATATGATCAAAAAAAGTTTAGATGAACATGTTATTGGTCAAGAAAGGGCAAAAAAAGTAATTGCTGTCGCAGTTTATAATCATTATAAAAGAATAAATGCAAGCGCATCATTGTTTGAATATGATGAAGTTGAGATTGATAAAAGTAATATTTTGTTAATCGGCTCAACGGGAGTTGGTAAAACATTAATCGGTAAAACATTATCCAGCATTTTGGATGTACCTTTTGCCATTGCGGATGCAACAACTTTAACTGAAGCGGGTTATGTCGGTGACGATGTTGAAACAATACTTGTAAGGCTTCTTCAAGCTGCTGATTATAATTTAGAGAAAGCACAAAAAGGTATTATCTATGTTGATGAAATAGATAAAATTGCCAGAAAGAGTGAAAGCGCATCAATAACAAGAGATGTCTCCGGTGAAGGTGTTCAGCAGGCGCTTCTTAAAATTTTAGAGGGAACTGTTGCCGGTGTTCCACCGCGTGGTGGTAGAAAGCACCCGGAACAAAGTTTAATAAATATTAATACAAAAAATATCCTTTTCATTCTGGGCGGTGCATTTGATGGCATTGAACAAATTGTATCTTCGAGAATGAATAAAAATACTATTGGTTTTTCAACTGGCAAAGATAAAGATAAGGAAGTAATTAAAGATGAGCTTTATGCTAATGTTCAGCCTGAAGATTTATTAAAGTTTGGGTTAATCCCTGAGCTTATAGGTAGAATTCCAATTATTGCGCCTATGCACTCATTAAATGAAGAAGCGCTTAAAAGTATTCTAACCGAACCTAAGAATGCAATTCTTAAACAATTCAAGAAATTATTTTTACTTGAAGGTGTTGAACTTGAATTTGATAAACATTCAATTGATTTAATTGTTAAGCAAGCCATGGAGAAAAAAACCGGAGCGAGAGCTTTAAGATCAATTGTTGAAAATACTCTATTAGATATTATGTATGATCTACCGAATATGGATAATGTAGACAAGTGCTTAATTACAAAAGATACTGTTGAAACGGGAGCAGAACCAATTTACTACGAGGCTGATAGGAAGTCTGCATAATCTAAATTTTATTTAGTTAATGTAAAGCCTGACTCTTAAAGTTAGGCTTTTTTATTTGATTAAACTTTTTATTAAAATGATTGTATAAATCCTTATGAATAATTCTTAACGAGTTCGAAAATAAACAATGAAAAAAATATTCATAATCTATTTTATAGTAGCAACAATAGCACTAGGTCAATCCAAAGTATTCATACCAATGGATCTTACCCAAACTGATCATTTGAAAGCTTATGGCATTACATTTAATTCTTTAAAAAGAGGATTAAAAGCCGATTGGTTAATCAATTACAAGGGTGGATCTTTCATGCTGGATTATTCCGAACGGGTTGTTATGGATTGTAGAATAAGAAATGTGGTTTATAAGTTAGTCGATAATGTCGAACTTGTTGACATTTATTCTTTTGTTCAGAGTGATGAACAAAATATGGATGTTGTCCGTTTAGAAAAAGCACCGGAAATTGCAGTATACGTTCCACCCGGTTTTCAGCCCTGGGATGATGCAGTAACTTTAGCATTGGAATATGCCGAAGTTGAATATGATAAAATTTGGATTGAAGCAATTCTTACCGGTGGATTAAGCAAATATGATTGGCTCCATCTTCATCATGAAGATTTTACTGGACAGTTTGGTAAGTTCTATTCAAGTTATAGAGGCGCCCGCTGGTATCAAGAAAATCAGCTGCTTTATGAAAATGAAGCGAAGAAAATGAGTTATAAAAAAGTATCTGAAATGGAAAAGGATGTTGTAAAGACTATTAAGAATTATATAGGTCAAGGCGGTTTTCTATTTGCAATGTGTTCTGCGACAGATAGTTACGATATTGCACTGGCTGCGGAAAATGTAGATATAGTAGATAAAATGTATGATGGCGATGCTCCTGATCCCAACGCACAAAGTAAATTAGATTTCCCCAACACTTTAGCATTTGAAAATTTCAAACTGGAAATGAACCCAATGGTTTATGAATACAGCGATATTGACATTCAATTGTTGGAAGTTGGCTCTGAACAAAATGATTATTTTACTTTATTTGATTTTTCCGCTAAATTCGATCCGGTCCCAACAATGCTGACCCAAAACCATGTTAATGTAATCAAAGGATTCATGGGTCAGACTACGATGTTTAGGAAAAGTAAAATTAAAAACTCAGTTATAATTATGGGTGAGCGGTCCGGTTCAGATCAAGTAAAATATATTCATGGAAAATTTGGAAGGGGAACTTTTACATTTTACGGTGGACACGATCCTGAAGATTATCGTCACGCAGTTAATGATCTGCCGACTGAATTAAACTTATATAAAAACTCTCCCGGCTATAGATTAATATTGAATAATATTCTTTTCCCAGCAGCAAAAAAGAAGAAACAAAAGACTTAAAACCTTTCGGACACATTACTTTTTCATTCCCATGAAAAGGAGAATCCGGTTAGTCAATTCTGGATTTCCGATAAAAACATTCGGTAATGACATCCATAGGTTTTATTCGTCCATTAGCGGCTCAATTTTCTTTTTTACAAATTTGTCATTATAAAATCAGTAATATTCTCATATAAATGTCTTGTTGTACCTTTCCCTTCATAAATACCATGTGAACGGTTTGGATACGGTAGAAATGTAAATTTCTTATTATGCTTAATCAATTCATTTACTAATAATTCACTATTTTGAAAATGAACATTATCATCCGCGGTTCCATGTACTAATAAAAGCTTTCCTTCCAGCTGATGCGCAAAAGTTATTGGTGAACCAAGTTTATAAGCTTCAGCATTTTCTGAAGGTAATCCCATATACCTTTCTTCATATATTGTATCGTAAAGTTTTAAGTCGGTAACAGGTGCAACAGCAACACCAAGTTTATAAATTTCAGGATATCTAAAAAGCATATTAAGTGTCATTGAGCCGCCGCCGCTCCAACCCCAAATTCCAACTCTGTTTTCATCAATATAATCCCAACTCATTATTTGCTTTGCTGCTTCAGCCTGATCGTATGAAGAGATAATACCCTTTTTCCCATAAACACACTTTCTAAAATATCTTCCTTTGGGTGCCGGAGTTCCTCTGTTATCAACACTTATAACTATGTAGCCATTTTGTGCTAACATCTGATGCCAAAGATAACTTCTGCTCCATCTATCTGTCACGGTTTGTCCTGCGGGCTCTCCATAAACATAAAATAGAACAGGGTGCTTTTCGTCCTTAGTAAAATTTGGCGGAAGAATTTTATATCCATCTAAAGAAATAGAATCGTCGACAGTTACACTGAAGAACTCAGCATCTTTGATATTTAAATCATTTATAGTATTTCTTAATTTTTCATTAGTTGCTAGTATTCTTTTAGTTTTATGGTCGGGAAGACTAACAATTTCAACTATACCTGGATCATTAATTGTTGAAAGACGGTGAACAGCCCATTCAAAATTGGGAGAAATGCTATAAGTATTAAATCCTTGATTATCAAAAGGGGTTACCATTTCGTATGGTTCATTTCCAAAGATTGATTTTCTAAATAAATATTTTTGTGTCGCATTTTCTGGAGATGCAGTGAAGTAGACATATTGATTCTCTTGATCGATGCTCGCAATTTCGATGACTTCAAATTCACCATTTGTGATATTTTTTACTTCTTTGCCATCCCGGGAAATAAGATAAATATGGTTCCACCCACTTTGATCGCTTATCCAAGTAAAATATTTACCATTATCAAACCACTTAACATCATCAACGACTTCAAGCCAAGCATCCTCGCTTACTTCAGTGTAGATATTGTTAGCTTTTCCCGTTTTGGAATCGGCAATGTAAATACTATTATTATTTTGTAGCCTATTTAATTGCTGAATTATTAACTCGCTAGATGATTCCGCCCATTCCATTCTAGCTATATAATTATTCCTAGGATCTCCTGGAATCTCAATCCATTCAGTTTTTTGTGTCTCGATATCAACTACACCAACTTTGCAAGCAGAGTTTTGTGTCCCTGATTTTGGATACTGTACTGGAATTAGCTTGGAGTAAATTGAATCAGTATTATTTATCATATTGAAAACTCCAACTCCCGAAGCATCAAGCTGCCAATATGCAATTTGTGTGCCGTCCGGACTCCACCTAAAGCCATTTCGCAGACCAAGTTCTTCTTCATAGACCCAATCGAAAGTCCCATTTATTAATGTTTCAGAACCGTCGTATGTTAATTGTATAATTGAATGATCTAGCAAAGATTCAACGTAAAGATTGTTTTCTCTAACGTAAGCAGCAGAATTATTATCGGGCGACAAAGTTGCAAACATTAATGTTGAGGGATCTGCATCACCGCCAAGTTTTTGTAATTTCCAATTTTCTAAATTTAGTATCCAATAATCACCGCGTGTATTTCTGCGCCAAACTCTTTTTGTATTGGTAAAAATTTGAAGCAATTTCATGTCAGCGGAAAATGAATAACCGGAAATAATTATATTTGATGAATCAATTGGCGAAATTAAGTTTGATCCATCAACAAGAATAGTTGTGTCACCTAACTCAACATTATACTTTACAATTTGCTGTTTCCCATTGCTCCATTCTAAACTTGTATATTCATTACCGCTATTCAGCCAATTGATTTGCCCAACTCTCTCAGCCGCAAAATCACGAGAGTTATAAAGTCGTTCAATAGTAATTTTTGAGCTGTCTGTTTCTTGAGAAAATAAAATTGAATTTGCTAGTGTGAGCAAAATTAATAATTGAGAAATTCGAAAAAACATTTTATCTCCGGTTACTTTTAAGTTTATAATTACGTTTGAAATTAACAAATATCTATAATTATTTACAATAATTTACTAATATAGCATTGTAACTAGAAAAGAATTTAAGTGATAAATAAATTTTCTTAATCTTTGATAAATTTGATGAAAAAAGTGAACGGATATATTTTTGATATTAAAAAATTTGCTCTGCACGATGGACCTGGGATTCGAACCACTCTATTTCTTACTGGTTGTCCTCTTAATTGTTGGTGGTGTCATAATCCCGAAAGTATAAGGATAAATCCAGAGGACGAAAATTATTCGTGTGAAAATAATCAGGATAAAATATCAAAAAAATATAGTCTGGACGAAGTTATTGGTATCATAAAAAAAGATTTAGTCTTCTATGATGAATCTGGAGGAGGAGTAACATTTTCCGGAGGAGAACCTCTAATCCAAATTGATTTCCTTGAATCAATCTTAGAATTGTGTACACAAAATTCTATTTCCACTACCATTGATACTTCTGGATATGCTCAGCAAAAATCATTTGAAAGAATTTACAAGAACACAGATCTATTTCTGTACGACTTCAAATTGTTTGATGATGGGTTTCACCAAAAATTTACAGGTGTATCTAATAAGCTAATTAAGGAAAATCTTGAATTTTTAAATGATCTAAATGCAAATTTAATTATTCGTATTCCACTCATACCAAATATTACCGATACGGCTGAGAACCTAAGTTCAATTGCTAATTATTTAATTACGCTTAATAACTTTAATAGAATTGACTTATTGCCTTATAATAAATTAGCTGAAGATAAATATAGACGACTCCAGCAAAAGCCGCAGTTGGGAAATTTAGAAACTCAGTCAGAAGATAAACTGGAAGAACTCAAAAATTTAGTTGAATCATTCGGTTTTAAAACAAAATTAAATGGATAATAAAATGAATGAGAGAATTAAAAAATTAAGAGAAGAAACATTAAATATTCATCCATCAATTTCATTGGAAAGAGCAAGGCTTGTAACAGAGTTTTACAAAAGTGGAAAAGCTGAGAGATCCAGTATACCCGTTACGCGCGCATTGGCATTTAAGTATATTTTAGAAAATAAAAAACTATGCGTAAATGAGGGAGAACTAATTGTGGGTGAACGAGGACCGGCTCCGCATGCAACCCCCACTTACCCTGAAATTTGTACTCATACAATTGAAGATTTTGAAATTCTGGATTCTAGAGAGAAAATTTCTTTTTCCGTTGATGAAGAAACTAAGAATACTCAAGTAAATGTAATAGCCCCATTCTGGAGCGGAAGATCGTTAAGAGATAGACTATTTGAAGAACTAGATGAAGAATGGAAAGAAGCTTACAGTGCTGGCATTTTTACTGAGTTTATGGAACAGCGAGCTCCGGGTCACACAGTGCTTGATGATAAAATTTATAAAAAGGGATTTAAAGATTTTATCACTGATATAGAGAAAAGTATTGCCGGACTTGATTTTTTTATTGATCCGGAAGCATTTGACAAGCGAGAAGAACTCAAAGCAATGAAAATTTCCGCTGAATCAATTATTCTATTTGCTAAAAGATACAGTAAATACTTATATGAGTTAGCGAAATCAGAAAAAGAGACAAAACGAAAAGATGAGTTGGAAACTATGGCCGGCATTTGCGATAGAGTACCGGAGAATAAACCAAAAACCTTTTGGGAAGCTCTACAATACTATTGGTTTGCACATCTTGGTGTAATAACTGAACTTAATACTTGGGACTCATTCAACCCGGGAAGACTGGATCAGCATTTGTTTGCTTTTTACAAACAAGATCTTGAAAGCGGATTGTTAAGTAAAGATCAGATTTACGAATTACTTCAATCCTTTTGGATAAAGTTTCATAACCAACCTGCTCCGCCTAAAGTTGGAGTGACTGCGCAGGAAAGTAATACTTATACTGACTTTTGTTTAATTAATGTCGGCGGATTAACGGAAACCGGTGAGGATGCAACGAATGCTTTAACATATGTAATTCTGGATGTAATTGAAGAGATGCGTTTGCTTCAGCCAAGTTCAATGGTGCAAGTAAGTAAGAAAAATCCCGATAGATTATTGAAGCGAACTCTCGAGATTACAAAGACCGGATTTGGACAACCCTCAATCTTTAATACTGATGCAATTATTCAGGAAATGCTAAGACAAGGGAAAGACATAATTGATGCTAGAAACGGCGGTGCCAGTGGTTGTGTGGAAACAGGAGCTTTTGGAAAAGAGAGTTACATTTTAACCGGTTATTTTAACATCCCTAAAATTTTGGAAATTACTTTAAATAATGGAATTGATCCAAGAACAAATAAATTAATCGGGCTTAAAACCGGAGACGTAGAGAGTTATAAATCATTTAATGAATTGCTTCAAGCATTTAAGAAACAACTCAAACATTTCCTTGATATAAAAATTAAAGGAAACCTAATAATAGAAAGACTATGGGCTAAATATTTACCTGCTCCTTTCATGTCAATTTTAGTTGATGACTGTATTAAGAAAGGTAAAGATTATAACAACGGCGGGGCAAGATATAATTCATCTTACATTCAAGGTGTTGGAATGGGGACAATTACTGATTGTCTTTCATCAATAAAGCATAATGTTTTTGAAAGCAAAAAAATAACCATGGTAGATATGCTCGACTCAATGGAAAATAATTTTGAGGGCCAAGAAAAAATCAGAAAAATATTATTGGATGAAACTCCCAAATATGGAAATGATGATGATAGAGCTGACGATATATTGAGAGAAGTTTTCGAAATGTATTTTTCTGCTATTGACGGAAGACCAAATACAAAAGGCGGGCACTATCGCATTAATTTGCTGCCTACAACCTGCCACGTTTATTTTGGGAGTGTAATTGGAGCAACACCGGATGGAAGATTAGCATACAAACCGGTTTCGGAAGGAATTTCTCCTGTTCAAGGCGCTGATAGAAACGGACCGACAGCAGTAATAAAGTCTGCAGCAAAGATTGATCATCTAAGAACAGGCGGAACTTTACTAAATCAAAAGTTCACTCCAAAAATTTTAGAAGATGAGTCGGGAAGAGAAAAAGTTCTTCATTTAATTCGTTCATATTTTAAGATGGATGGGCATCATATTCAGTTTAATGTTGTTAATGCTGAAACATTGAAGAAGGCACAAAAGGAACCGGAAAATTATAGAGATTTAATTGTTAGGGTAGCGGGCTACAGCGATTACTTTGTTAATCTTGGCGAAGATCTTCAGAATGAAATAATTTTTAGAACAGAGCAAAAAGGTTTTTAGTCTTAGAAAGAAATACAAATAAATATTTTTCCAAATTAAGACATTTTGTTGGTAAATTAGAAAGCGAATCTGTTTAACAAACCGAATGCACAATAGTAATAGCTAACCTAATTTTTGAACTGCAGAAAAAGGAATAAGTATGCTTAAAGATCACCCTAAAGGTATTATGATAATGTTTACGACTGAAATGTGGGAGCGTTTTGGCTTTTATATAATGATGGCCATTTTAGTTCTTTACATGGATAATGAGTTTGGGTGGAGCGATTCTATTAAAGGGGATCATTACGGAGCTTTTCTTGGATTAGTATATTTTATTCCGCTGCTTGGCGGTTATTTAGGAGATAAAATATTTGGACAGATTAATACTGTAATTGCCGGCGCAATAGCAATGTTCTTTGGTTATGTTGCTCTTGCTTTATCTTCTGCAGATCAACTTGCACCATTTTATGTTGGCTTATTTTTAGTTGCTTTCGGTACAGGAATATTCAAAGTAAATATGGCTGTACTTGTTGGAAATTTATACATTGATAAAACACATCTTAAAGACGCTGGATTTAATATATTCTATATGGGTGTTAATGTTGGGGCTACTATTGCCCCGCTTGCTGCAACCTTGCTCGGTTATTTGTTTAATGATTATAGAATGTCTTTTTGGGCTGCGGCTATTGGAATGCTAATTTGTATAGTCACATTTTATACCGGTAAAAGTAAACTCATGAAAGCAGATGTAAAACAATCGAATAAATCTGAAAAGGAGATAGTGTTTCAAGACATATCTGCAAAGGAATCTAAACAAAGAATTATTGCTTTAGGCATGCTTTTTACAATTGTAATATTTTTCTGGATGGCTTTTTATCAGAATGGATTTGCCCTTACGCTTTTTGCTGAAAGATCGACAAAGGTTTACGATCTCTTGCGTCCAGAAACCTATCAATTTTTTAATCCCTTTTTTATTCTTCTGTTAACACCTTTACTTTTATCTGTTTTTTCTAAACTAAATAAAAGAGGGAAGGAACCAAGCACACCGCTTAAAATTTTTATTGGTATGGTGATAATGGGATTTTCAATGCTGATAATGGTTTGGGCATCTTTAGAAGGCGGGAATAGTGATTCAAATAATATGTCGCCAAACTGGCTGATTTCAACGTATCTTGTTGTTACACTGGCAGAAATTCTTATTTCACCTATGGGACAATCATATGTTTCAAAAGTAGCACCGCCAAAAATTCAAGGCTTAATGATGGGTGGATGGTTTCTTGCAACTTCAATAGGAAGTTATGGCTCCGGATTGCTTGGCAAATATTATAGTGATTTTGCTCATCACGAATATTTTTTAATTTTAACCGGGATATTAATTTTCTCAGCAACACTTGCTTTACTTGCAATGAAAAGATTAAATAAATTTGCAAATTA
>CAYXXW010000028.1:0-6243 GCA_964469115.1 uncultured Melioribacteraceae bacterium | reverse complement strand
TGAAAAAAGTGATAATTAGAAATAGCAAAAAAGAATTTGCGGTTGGTAAAATTGTATGCGTTGGTAAAAATTATGCTGAGCATGCAAAAGAAATGAATAGTGAAGTTCCGGAATTTCCCATAATATTCCTTAAGCCTACTTCAACATTAATATATTCAGGTGATTCAATAGTTCATCCAAGTTATTCAAATGAAATGCACCATGAAGTGGAGTTGGTTCTGTTAATAGGCAAAGAAATTAAAGATGCGACCGAAAAAGAAGCAGAAGATGCAATTATTGCATATGGTGTTGGTTTAGATATGACTTTAAGAGATTTACAAAGTAAATATAAAAAAGAAGGTCATCCTTGGACTTTAGCAAAAGGATTTGATACTTGTGCAGTTGTTTCAGATTTTATTTCAAAAGATGAGGTGATTCTTATAGGCGAAGAACGAATTGTGTTAGAAAAAAATGGGAACATTCAACAAAATTCTAGTGTAAATAAGATGATTTTTTCACCTAGCGAAATAGTAAAATATTTATCTGAGCGAATGACACTTGAGCCGGGAGATTTAATTTATACCGGAACTCCGGAAGGTGTTAGCAAAGTTGAAAGAGGAGATGTCTTAAAATCGTCTATTACGAACATTGCTGAAATGAAAAATGATATTAAATAAACTAAAAGGATAAAATTATGTATAAAATTAGATCACTGCTTCTGCTATTGTTCATAATTACAGTAACCACGGTTAGCTGTCAAGGTGCTAATGAAGGGAAAGATGATTTTAATATATCAGCATCAGAATTAAAGCAAGTAATGGTCGAGGACTCTAACTTAGTTATTTTGGATGTTAGGACTCCGCAAGAACTTGTTGGCCAACATGGACAGATTGATGGAGTGATTAACATTCCTGTTCAAGTTTTGAATCAACGAATAAATGAAATGGATAAATACAAAGATAAAAATATTGCTGTAATCTGTCGATCCGGAAATAGATCAGTGATGGCAACAAAAATGATGCAGGCTAAAGGATTTAAAGCAAAAAATGTACTAGGCGGAATGAAAGCTTACAATAAGCTTTAGTTGTCAAAAATCAAAAATTATGAACTCTTAAAGCCGGTCCTTAGCAGACCGGCATTATTGAATAAATTGATTAAAAATTACAAGTTAATCTTTCTCAAGTTCGGTTTTATATAAATCTAAATTCTTCAGTTGTTCCTCATCCAATTTCGGGTATTTCATATCAAGATTTTCTAGTTTGTTATTAATTATTTCAGAAATTGCCAATCTAGCATACCATTTATTATCTGCAGGAATTATATGCCAAGGCGCAAAATCGGTTGAAGTTGTATTAATTGCATCTTGGTAACAGCGCTGATATTCGCCCCAAAGTTTTCTCTCTTCTAAATCACCTGCAGAAAATTTCCAATTTTTGGATGGAGTTTCGAGTCTTCGCAAAAATCTATTTTTTTGTTCATCCTTTGAAACATTTAAGAAAAATTTAAGAACAATAGTACCGTTTTGATAAATATGCTTTTCAAAATTCTTTATTTGTTCATAACGTTCGTTCCAAATTTGTGGAGTTACAAATTCAGATGGAATATTTTGATATTTTATCAAATTATGGACCCTTACTACCAAAACTTCTTCATAATAAGATCTATTGAATATTCCAATTCTTCCTCTTTCGGGTAATGATTTGGTAGTTCGCCAAAGATAATCATGGTCCAATTCTTCGTTGGAAGGCTTCTTAAAGCTAAAAACTTGAGTTCCCTGAGGATTTAATCCGCTCATCACATGCTTTATTGCACTGTCTTTTCCTGCTGCATCCATTGCTTGAAAAATGATAAGCAGACTGTATTTATTATGAGCATAAAATTTATTCTGTAGTTCCTGCATTTTTTTACGATTCGATTTTAATAATTTTTCACCTTTTTTCTTTGATTCAATTTCCCCTGTAAAATTGGGTTTAAAATCTGTTAAACTAATTTTTTTACTTCCATTAATTCTAAAATCTTCCAAATTCATATTAACTCCAACTTTTACCTGTCATTTTTACTGCTAAAATAGTTTTGATTTAAATAAAAAACAAATATAAGGCTAAACTAGTGAAAGAATATTAACATATGGTTAATAATGAACTTTAAATTCAAAAAAGGACAACAATATACGATAATAATGTCAATAAATGATCTGGTCCAATTTTTGCATTTAATCATGATATTTTATTGGAGTGACTTTGGAAAATTTAAATTTAAACACCTTTATTAAAGCTGCAGACGATGCAGAATTAAGTAAATATAAAGTTTTAGCCATTCTAAATAAATATTCCGAAGCTCTTCATAAAAATAAATTGTATCCCGCACTTGCAGAATTAATCTCAATTAAAGGCGAATTGGAATTATTGGTTGAACAAATGTCGATATTTGATGCTGAGTTTGTTCTTAATCTAAATTTTGCCGATTTTTCGGATGATTTACTTGAAGATAGCCAAGTAGATTATGATGAAGATTCGCTTAAAACTGTATCCGATTTTATACATTGGGCTCTACCTGAAATTCGATCGGGTATAAATGAGGGGAAAGCAATTTTTGATTTTGTTGATCAAAATATGCAGATAAATGAAGTTGGTATAATGCCAATTTACAAGAATGACGGCTACTTTTTCATTCCTGATCTTTTAAATGATTTGATGAAAATTTACAGATTTGAAATGACACTTTTTTCTACAGAAGAAAACCCACTAAGAACATTAAAAAGTAAGCTTGTTGATTTGATTAGTTTACAGGCTCCAGAATGTTTATCTCCTTATGAATTAAAACAAAATATGATCAAAAAATTTCAGGACATACCTAATCCCGCTTGCTTCTTTATTGAAAACACAATTGATTTTCCGTTTGCTGAAACAATTTTACCTGTTGCTAAAAGAAAATTAGTTAGATCTCTAGCAATACAATAGAGAGACTAAATAGTTTTATACTGCAAAAATAGTTAGCCAATCTAAATCAAATCTCTGTTTATTAACAAATCAGTTTGTTAAATTTAACTTATATTTTCAAAACAAATTTTCTCCATCTGAACCTTATTATAATAGGATTTTGTGAACAAACTTAAAAAAGAAATAGGTTTATTAGAAGTTTATGCTATTGCAGCAGGAACTACACTAAGTGCAGGTTTCTTTTTATTACCAGGATTAGCTGCAATAGAGGCTGGTGAGACACTTGTATTGGCTTACCTCATTGCTGCAGTTCCCTTGATTCCCTCGATGTTCAGTATGATTGAACTTGCTACGGCCATGCCTAAAGCAGGCGGAATATATTATTTCTTAGATAGAACAATGGGCCCTTTTTTAGGAACAATTGGAGGTGTAGGTACTTATCTGGCTCTGGTTCTAAAAGTTGCATTTGCATTAATTGGTATGGGTGCTTATATCGCACTATTTTTTCCAGCACTTGAGATAATTCCTATTGCAATAACCATAGCAATAATAATTGGTTTATTGAATATCTTCGGAGCAAAAAAAACAGGGAAGTTTCAAGTATTTTTAGTTTTTGGTTTACTAAGTCTTCTCGTAATTTTTATTGTTGGCGGTGTACCCGAGATTCACTTTGAGAGAATAAAAAATATTTTTGATTTTGATTATTCCTCTTTATTAGGTACTGCTGGTCTTGTCTATATTAGTTATGTAGGTGTTACAAATGTAGCAAGTCTTGCCGAGGAAGTTAAAGATCCTGAAAAAAATCTTCCCCGTGGAGTAATATTGGCATTAGCGACGGCAATTTTAGTATATGTATTGGGAACTTCGGTTATGGTTGGAGTTTTACCAATCGATCAGTTAAAAGGAAATTTAACTCCGGTGGCTTCTGCTGCGGAAGTCTTTCTGGGAAAATGGGGAGTTTACATTCTTTCTATTGCTGCGTTATTTGCCTTTTTATCGGTTGCAAATGCAGGGACTTTAGCTGCTTCCCGTTATCCATTAGCAATGAGCCGAGATCATATATTACCAAATTATTTTAGAAGATTGAGCAGCCATGGGACACCTGTTTTATCAATAATAGTTACCGTAGGAATTATAATTCTTCTATTGGTTTCGCTTGACCCAACTGGAATAGTGAAACTTGCAAGTGCATTCCAATTATTAATGTTTGCATTAATTTGTCTTGCAGTAATTGTAATGCGTGAAAGTAAAATTGATTCTTACGATCCCGGGTATAAAACTCCCTTATATCCTTGGATGCAATTATTTGGAATTTTTGCTTCATTTTTACTGATTATTGAAATGGGATTTTTACCAATAATATTTTCCTTAGGGTTACTATTATTAGGTGCAGCTTGGTACTGGTTTTACGCGAAAGATAAAGTTACAAGAAGAGGAGCAATTTACCATGTGTTTGAGAGATGGGGAAAATCTAGATATGATGGGATCGACACTGAATTAAGAGGAATTCTAAAAGAAAAAGGATTGAGAATCGACGATCCTTTCGATGATATTGTGCATAGAAGTACTGTTTTAGAAATTGATTCAATTTCTGATTTTGAAGAGGTTGTTGAAAAAGCGGCCAAAATATTTGAGTATAGTTTGACGATTGATAAAAAAAAGATAGTTCAGTATATTATGGAAGGTACAAGAGTTGGAGCTACACCTGTAACAAATTCTTTTGCACTGCCTCATTTTAGAATAAGTGGTATTAATCATCCTGAGATGATTTTGGTAAGATCTATTGCTGGAATAAACATTCCTACATTTGACCCTCTCACACACGAAGCAGAAGAAATTCAAACTGTTAGAGGACTTTTTTTCTTGGTAAGTCCAGAAAATAATCCTACTCAACATTTGAGAATATTGGCAAAAATAGCCGGAAGAGTAGACGATGAAGATTTTATCCATAAATGGGAAAATGCCCCGGATTCACATGCCCTTAGAGAATCATTGTTATATGATGAACAATTTTGCACTCTTATTATTAAGAATGAAAGTAAAACTAAGGATTTCATCGGCTCTCAAATTCATTCGCTTTCTATCCCAGAAGGCTGTTTAATAACTACAATCAGACGTGGTGAAAGAGCAATAATTCCAAAAGGCAGCAGTATTTTAATGGAGCATGACAGACTCATTATCATTGGTGATTCAAAAGGAATAAAAGAGTTAAGAGGAAAATATTCTAACTAAAAGTGCGGTTCGATGAAAGAAAATATAAGTGAAAAAGAACAGTTTTTTTCTAAAATTAGTCACGATTTACGTGGTTCATTTACCAGTATACTTGGATTTAGTGATATTCTAAATGATCCGAGTGAAAGCTTCACTATGGACGAAGTATATGAGTACTCCAAAAGAATTCAGGTGCAGTCCAAAGATACTTTCACTCTCCTTGTTAATTTTATTAACTGGCTCAAGTTAGAAAATTTTCGTTTCGGTTTATCTGCTGAAAGTGTTGAACTTTATGATGCATTGCTAGAAACAAAAAATAATCATAAGAAAATATTAGTAGAAAAGAATATTGAAGTTGAGTTTAAAGTTGAAGAAAATGAAACTGTACTAATAGACTATGAAATTCTAACTTCTATCCTGAATAATCTCTTTACATTTTTAATTGAAGTGAGCGGCAATAATGCTAATATTTTAGTTCGTGAAATTAAAGGTGATTTGGATAAAGCTAAACTTGAAATTTCTGCGTTTTGTGATGATAAAAATTCATCTTATTTACAGCAAACAAATTTAATGGATTTAAACAACGAGCATGTAATTCCATTAATCTTTGCTAGAAAGTTTACTGAACTTTCAGGCGGGACGTTCAATTTTTCAATTGACGAGAAAAACAATTTAACTGTGACTCTTCAATTACCTAAAGAGCAAAAGAATTAATTCCGAAGACAAAGTTATTTTTGCCTCTGTAATTTAGCTTCCAAGTGAATTCAAAATTAAGCGGAATAAGTAAATGCCCAATACTGAAGCCTAACTCATAAAAAGGCTTTGTAAATTTTTTGTAATCTGAAAAAAGTATTTCGCGGCTCTCGTCTGAAATATCGGACATTGCCATATTCAGATAAGTTGAAAGCTGCAGCTGCAAATCTCTTAATATTGGTATTTGTGAAAGCTTAAACAAATCATCTTGAAAATTATGTTTAAGAAAAATTGTTGTAACTTCATCACCAAAAACTTCACCAATCCTTAAAGTTCTAAAAGAATTGTTTTTGCTCGCAGCATTTATGTTTCCCGGTAGCGCATAAAGCATTTGGAAGGGGACATTACCGTTTGAAAAAAT
>CAYXXW010000027.1:0-18498 GCA_964469115.1 uncultured Melioribacteraceae bacterium | reverse complement strand
ATTTGTCTTGTGGTCTTTCTGTTTGTTTTTCATTTCGGTATTTGTGATAATCCAAAATCCGCTGAAGTCTTCATATTTATTTACTTTTAGAATTTTTAATAAATCTTCATCTTCATCATAAAATTCTTTTTTCAGTCCAATCCATTTGTCTTTTATAATCCAAGTGACAGTTTTTGAATACATATAATCTTTATCCTTAGAAACGCTTTCAACAACGTAACAGACTTCGCCATTAAGTTTTTCTTCGCTCAAAAGTTTATGTACGTCTTGATTTGGTTGACGGTCGCCAAGATCATCATAAGTAAAATCAGATCCCATAAAGTAATCGCTCTTACTATCGCTGGAAATTCTTTTAGTCTTTTTCAATGCCGGTAAATAAATCCATTGGTCGTCATCTTTTCCGGCTTCATCATAACTCCAATTCATAAAGGAAGTATTTTTAACATCTGCAGGAGAAACAAAGAACATTATTTTCTTTTCCATATTTCCAAAATCTTTTGATAATTGCTGTATTTTTCTGATTCTATTGTCTCCAGCGGAGTTTGTTAAAGTCATTGTTAAATCTGCAGTCATATCTTCGCCCACTTGTCTGTTGTAAACATTTTCAATTATTTGCAGTCCGGTTAGTTCTTGCGGAAATATATTGCCGTTTGTAAATAAAAATAATGCTAATAAAATCACGAATGTTTTTAAGGTTTTCATTTTAGTTCTCTTTTTTATTTTTAAAGTAAATATTAGTTTTGTTCAATAGAATAAGCATGATGGTAAGTGTTCCAATAAAACTGACAAACATATTCAACGAAACTAAAAAGCCGAGTTCTCTGTTTGGCGGAAATACCGAAAATATCAAGACCATAAATCCCGCAATAACTACAATTGCATTGAATGATATTGCTCTTCCAGAATGCGCCATTGTTTTTTGCGCGGTTAAAAGTTTGTCTCCGGTTGCCGAATTAATTTTATACTGCTCAATAAAATGCACCGCATAATCAATCCCAATTCCTATTGCAATACTTGATAGAAGCGCCGTTGTTGTGTTAAGCGCAATATCCAACCAGCCCATAACTCCAAAGCCCAATATTGCAGTAATAATTATTGGTACCGAACCAATTACACCTATCCAAATATTTTTAAACATCATTCCAAGCAAAGCAATTACTATTATGAGAGAAAGTATTAGACTCATAATTTGTCCTTCAAGAATTAAATCTGTAAAGACTAATCCTTTATAGCCGGAGCCGGCATAGTTCATTTCAACACCCAGCTTTTTGAAATCATCTTGAAAAGTTTCTATTTCTGCAATTGCTGCGTTTATTGCTTTTGAGTTATCACTTTTAAGCTGGAAGTTTACATTAAGTTTGTTGTAACTATAATCAACAACTTTCCAAAGATTTTCTGGATCACCAGACATTTCATAAAGCAATAAGTATTGTGCAATTAAATTTTGGTCATTTGGAATTTTATTAAATTGTTCGTCATCGGCATGCATAACTTTATTCATTCTGTTTATGTAATCCGTTAATGAAAATGAATTACCGACAACGTGAAGAGAATCGACCACATCTTTTTGCAATTTATCGACCAACCTTAATACTTCCGGGTTTTTGAAAGCATCTTTTTCCTTGCTGTCTAAAATCAAATTTACCGTTGATGTTCCGCCGAAGTGTTCATTTATAAATGCATCGGTTAAAACAATTTCGCTATCTCTTTCAAACTTGTCTAAGAAACTTGAATTAATCCATACCTTGCTAATACCCACTATTGATATTATTACAAGTATGATTGTCGCAAAAATTGTTATGCCTTTATATTTCAAGACTTTTGAGGCAGAGTTATAAGCAAAGTGATGATCATTTACTTTTTCTTCAGTTACTTTAGGCTTAGGCAGTTTGAAGATCATTATTCCTGCCGGAATTAAAACCAATGAAAAAACCATTGCGGCTAAAACTCCAAAAGCTGTGAACAATCCAAAATATTTTATTGGATAAACTTGTGAAGTTAGAAGCGAAACAAATCCAACCGCGGTTGTAACGGAGGTCATCACAACCGGTTTCCACATTTTTGCTATCATATCAGAGACTGCTTCTCGTTTTGATGCTTCAGGATGTTTATTAACATAAAGCTGTAAATGACTAAAAAGATGAATTCCATCCGCAACCCCAATCGCAATTAGCATAACTGGAATCATTGTGGAAACTGCATAAATTGGAATGTTTACAAGTGCCATAAGTCCAAATGCCCAAACCGTGCTGAACAAAACTACGAGCAACGTTAAAATTGTATTTTGGACGCTTCTTAATGTTAAATACAAAACCAGGCTAATTACAAGCAGCACAATTGGAACCATTTTTTTCATATCAGCGGGACCCAAAAGCGCCATTGTACCTTCAACAATTGGTCTTCCTGCAACATAAAGCTTAACATTATCAGTCTCAGCTTTTTTCGCTATATCCAAAATTTCTTCGTAAAACTCTTGAGAAAATACATTATCATTAATTGCGGCAATAATTATAGAAACGGTTTCATCTTCCGAAACTAATCTGCCGTAAACCATTTCATTAGTTTTAACTTTTCGTCTCAGTTCGTTTAGTTCAGTTTCCGAAGTTGGAGTTTTTTTATAGAAAGCTTTTACGTCCATTCCATCTTCGGTTCCAAGAATATTATCAGCAGTGTAAAGCGAAGTAACGTCTGCCTTTTCAATTTGTGGAAGTTTTTGAAATGTTTTTGTTAATTCTTTTATTATTTGAAGGGTTTCTTCATTATATATATTGTTTTTATTTTCAACGGCGATAATTATTCCGTCTTTAATATTAAACCATTTCTCAGCTTTATCACTGTATACAAATGCTGGATGATCCTGCGGCATATATTCGTCTAGATCTGTTTCCATTCTTGAGTTTTCAATCATTTTTGAAAAGAAAGCTGCTGAGATAATTAGAATTATTGCTAAAATCCAATATGGAAGTTTTAGCATTTGCCTTAGTGTTTTTTCCATTTTATCTATTTCCTTAGTTAATGTTAACTAACTTATATTTTAAAAAATTCTTTCCTTTTTTTGTTAAAATACCGCTTAGGAGGATTTCAAAAACGTCTCTAAATTTTAGTTCTTTTTTATCGCTCTCAATTAAACTGAATTGAGAATTATAAATTGAACTTATTGCTCCAAAGAAAACGTTAATCATTATTTTAGGTCTATGATTATTTATAATTTTTCTCTGCTGAGCTTTTTCTATTAATAAAGTGAGCAGAGGAACAATTTTTTTACTTTTAAAGTAATTTATTTTAAAAACAACCTCTGGATATTTACTTTTAAGCTCTTCAATTGATTTATTGTTGAAAAACGGAATTTTCTCTTCAACAATGTGTGAAATTTTTTCAAATTTATCGAAGAAAGAATTTCTTTCCTGAATAATTGAGACAACTTCTATGTATGCGTTTCTTAACATATTTAAGTAAAATTTTTCTATAAAGTTTTGTTTGCTGCCAAAAGCGCTATAAAATGTTTTTTTACTTATTGACGCTGAATTGCAAAGTAAAGAAATATTCATTTTTACAATTCCCATTTCTTGAATTAACTTTTCACTTAATAGATAAATTTCGTTCGTTTTTTCTTTTGATAACATTTTAATATAACCAGTAGTTATTCTTCTAAATTCAGTTTTAATCTAAAAAATCATCTTCTCAAAAGTATTTGTTATTTTCTTTCCGCTTTCTATAAGCGAAAATTTAAAGTCACTAAGCTTCCATTCTAAAACCGACATTCTAATAAATCCAACAATTATTTTGGAAAGCTCTTCCGATTCAACATCTTTAATTTGTTTGGCAGATTTTGCTTCTTCAATAATAGTGACAATTAATTTCTTTCTGTGTCGTAAAATTTTCAATAACTTTTCTTTTAATAAATCGCTTTGCATAAACATTTCTTCGGCAAAAATTACAGATGTCATTTCTTTATTGTTTTCTAAAAAACTAAAATGAAATTTTATAAACTCAGTTAGTTTTTCTAAAGGAGTATTTTTTTTATTTATACTTGCAGTCAATTCTTGATCAAAATTACTGATGCGAGCTAAAATCCCCAACACAATATCTTCTTTATTTAAAAAGTGTCTGTAAATTGCCGGCTCACTTATTTTTACGCGACCGGCTAATTCTCTAATAGACAAAGCTTCATAACCGCCTTCATGAATTATATTTAATGCCTCATCAACAATTGTTTTTTGTCTTTCTTCGGTTGTTAAACGCGCCACAATATCTCTTTTAAATAAGTTTGTTAGTGTTCACTAACAAATATACGGCAAGAAATATGGTTTGTCAAGTACTTTTGAGAAATATTTAATTTTCCTGAGATTATTCTTCATCTTGAAAATACTTGACAAGAGAATAAATTTTTATTAAATTAAATCAGAATAATAATTCTGATTACGTTGATTTTATGGCAACTTCTAAAAATAGGCAATGTGTCTTTTTATGTTGTTAAACAAAAGTATAGAATACAGTATTAAAATTCTAACGTATTTAATTCATGTAAGAACAAATTATCGTCTTAATGCAGAACAAATTGCTGATGCTATTAAACTGCCAAAAGAATTTACATCAAAGATTTTGCAAGTATTGGCAAAACATAACATTGTAAGTTCTCAAAGAGGTAGAGGCGGTGGATTTAAAATAATAAAATCATCTGATGCAATTGTTTTGGGCGAGTTAATTGAGATGTTCAATAATAAAAATTTTCTTTCATCATGTTGGATTGGATTGAATAATAATTGTATTGATTGTAATTGCCCAATGTATAAAAATTGGATGAGACTTAAAAAACAAATGTATGAATCAAAAATTATAGAAATAAAAAGCACGAACACTTTTTATTCTTAAATCAGACAAGGCATTCTTAAATAAATTAAGGAAAATAAAAATGAGAACCATTTATCTAGTATTATTTATGTTTACATTATTTGCTGTTGGGTGCGGGGAAAATAAGTCAGAGGAAAGTACTGCCAATACTTCTGCCAATGAAAAATTAGCTGAAAAATTTGGAATAACTGTTTTTGAACTTGAAAATGGAATTGGACCTATAAAAGAAAAATTGGAACTTGGTCCATTAAATATGCAAATGGCAGCTAAAGGTCAAAAAATATTTGAAGAAAAATGCGCATCATGCCATAAACTAGATGATCGTTTTACAGGTCCTGCACAAAGAGATGTTATAGAAAGAAGAACTCCAGAATATATTATGAATATGATTCTAAATCCCGAAGAAATGATCAAAAAACATCCTGAAGTAAAAAAAATGCTCGCTATTTACATGACGAGCATGACATATCAAAATGTTTCTCAAGAACAAGCGCGAGAAATTTTAGAATACTTTAGAAAAGTTGATAAGGAAAAATAATCTTTCACAAATTAACGTAGGAGTATTAGATGATTAAAAATAAAATATTTGCATTGCTGCTTAGCGGTTTACTGTTCGGCTTAATATTAGTCAGCTGTTCAGGTAAGCAGGAAGTGGGCGGAACTGATGATGCCGCAAGAAAAGTATATGTTGCTCCCGGGCAATATGATGAATTTTATACTTTTATGTCGGGTGGATTTAGCGGACAAGTAACTGTTTATGGAATCCCTTCTGGACGCCTGTTCAAAATCATTCCAGTTTTTTCACAAGATGCTGAAAAAAGTTATGGATATTCTGAAGAAACAAAAGCAATGCTGAATACCTCTTACGGCTTTATTCCATGGGGCGATGCACATCATCCAGAACTCTCTCTAACCGATGGAGTTCATGATGGTAAATGGCTTTTCATCAACGAAAATAATACTCCGCGTATTGCAAGAATTGATTTAACTGAGTTTGAGACCGCAGAAATACTTGAAATTCCTAATTCAGCAGGCAATCACGGTTCGCCGTTCATTACAGAAAATAGTGAATATGTTGTTGCTTCAACTCGTTTCAGCGTGCCAATTCCACAGAAAGATGTTTCCATAAAATCTTACAAAGAAAATTTTAAAGGCACTATAAGTTTTGTAAAAGTAGATAATTCAACGGGAGAAATGAGCATTGGATTTCAAATATTAGTTCCCGGCTTTGATTATGATTTGGCGCATGCGGGCAAAGGTCCATCACATGATTGGGCTTTTTTTACAAGTTACAATACCGAGCAGGCAAATTCACTTTTAGAGATTAATGCATCGAGAAATGATAAAGATTTTATTGCGGCAGTAAATTGGAAGCTTGCAGAAAAATATGTTCAAGAAGGAAAAGCTAAAAAAGTTGCTGCTAATTATGCTCATAATTATATGGATGAAAAAACCCAAACCGCAGTTAGTGAAATGAAAAAGGAAGTTTTGGTTTTATCTACGGAAGATTGTCCTGGAATGATTTATTATCTACCAACTCCAAAATCTCCGCACGGAGTTGATGTTGATCCAACCGGACAATATATTGTTGGCGGCGGAAAACTCTCAACCGTGCTTCCCGTTCATTCATTCGATAAAATGATTAAAGCAATTGAGAATAAAGAATTCGACGGAGATGTAGATGGAATTCCAATATTAAAATATGATGCTGTTATTGCTGGCGAAGTAAAAGAACCAGGACTTGGACCTTTGCATACAGAATTTGACGATAAAGGATTTGCTTATACTACAGCGTTTATTTCTTCTGAAATAGTAAAATGGAAAGTTAGTACATTTGAAGTTGTTGATAGAATCCCAGCTTATTATTCTCCGGGTCATTTAAGTGTTCCAGGCGGGGATACAAAAAAACCGTGGGGAAAATATGTTATTGCTTTGAACAAAATTACTAAAGATAGATATTTACCAACGGGTCCCGAGTTATGTCAGTCAGCTCAGCTTATAGATATCACCGGCGACAAAATGAAATTACTATTGGATTTTCCAACAATCGGAGAACCTCATTACGCACAAAGTATTCCTGCAGAAATGCTGATGAAGAACTCGAAGAAAATTTACAAGTTAGAAGAAAACGAAAATCCTTATGCGGCAAGGGGCGTTAAAGAAACCAAGGTAGAAAGAAAAGGCAATGAGTTTCATGTTTACCTTGGCGCAAGCAGAAGTCATTTTACTCCCGATAATGTTGAAGGTGCCAAAGTTGGCGATAAAGTTTATTTTCACGTAACTAACTTGGAACAAGATTGGGATATTCCGCATGGCTTTGCAGTAATGGGAAATAACAATTCTGAATTGCTTGTAATGCCAGGACAAACAAGAACAATTCTTTGGGAACCTAAGGACGTTGGAGTTTATCCTTTTTACTGCACGGATTTCTGTTCAGCTTTACATCAAGAGATGCAAGGCTATATAAGAGTTTCTGCACAAAATTCTAATCCGGAAATTATTTTTACTCTGGGTGGTGAATAGTTTTTAGGGAACCGGCTTAGCATTTTTTATAAACCGGTTTCCAAATTAATTTGGAAATGAAATGAAAAAACAATCACGCATATTTTTGGTTATTGCATCTCTGGCACTTATACTTGTATTCTTTTTTCCAATTTGGAGAATATATTTAGATGCCCCGCAATATCCCGAAGGATTGGGTTTGAACATTTGGATAAATAAAGTAAATGGATTAAACACAAATGATTTAGAAACAATAAATGGATTGAATCATTATATAGGAATGCAGAAAATTACTCCCGAATCAATTCCGGAGCTTAAAATAATGCCGTGGATAATTATTGCTTTAATTGCTTGGGGATTGTTCACGGCTTTTTTAAATAAAAAATGGGCAGTTTACGTTTGGCTTGCAGCATTTATAATTGTCGGAGCTGTTGGTCTTTGGGATTTTTATCAATGGGAATATACATACGGACATACTTTAGATCCGAATGCGCCAATAAAAATTCCTGGAATGTCTTACCAGCCACCATTGATTGGACAAAAACAATTGTTGAATATTAATGCTTTGTCAATTCCATTTATTGGTACATACGTAATTATGTTTTCAGTTTTGGTTTCTGTGTATGTTCTATTTAAAGAAAAAGTTGGGAAAAGTTAATGAAGAAAATTGTTTATTTAATTCCTCTAATTTTTATTTTAGGCGGATGCAGTTCTGACCCTGAACCTATAAAATATGGACATGATAGCTGTGAACATTGTAGAATGCTAATAACGGATAATAATTATGGTGCGGAGTTAATAACTAAAAAAGGCAAAATATTTAAATATGACTCAATTGAGTGCTTAGCCGATTATCAAAGTAATTTATCAGAAGAAGAAATTCATTCGATGTGGGTTGTTGATTTTTATCCACCCAATGAATTAATAAATTTTAATGAAGCTCACTTTTTACAGAGCGAAAATCTAAAAAGTCCGATGGGACTTTACTTGAGCGCATATAAAACTGAATTGGAATTAAATGAAGTTATTAAAAAATATGGCGGCAAGAAAATTATTTGGAAAGAATTAACAGACTATGTCCTCAAAGAATGGAATTAAACTACTTTTAAGTATTTATTTCTCTTTTTTCAATCTAAATCTTTGTAAAACTTTTACAGTCGGAAAAAGTGAAAAATACCTCTCAATTAAAACTGCGATAAACTTAGCAACCGCTGGCGACACTTTATTAGTTAGTTCTGGAATTTACAAAGAGGGAAACATAATTATTGATAAACCCCTCACAGTTATTGGTTTAAACCAACCGATTATAGATGGTGAAGGTAAATTCGAAAACATAACCGTTACCAGTAATAATGTTTCTATTTCCGGGTTAAAATTAGTAAATGCTGGTGTAAGTTTTATTGATGATAATGCTGCAATTAAATTAGAAGAAGTAAGAAATTGCACATTGAGTAACAATGAATTCGATAATAACTTCTTTGCAATATATTTAGCAAAGTCTGCAGATTGCAAAATCATTCAGAATAATATTAAAGCGACAAAAAAATCAGAAGCTTCTTCCGGCAATGGAATTCATTTATGGTATTGTAAAAATATTACGATTGAAGAAAATTATATCAATGGCCATAGAGATGGTATCTATTTGGAGTTTGTTCGCTCAAGTTGGATAAACAAGAATGAAAGTGAAAACAATCTGCGTTATGGTCTGCATTTTATGTTCTCAGATAGCTGCAGCTACTCAAAGAATGTATTTAAACATAATGGTGCCGGAGTTGCTGTGATGTATACAAAAAATGTTGAAATGATCAGCAACCGATTTGAAAATAATTGGGGCGGAGCTTCATATGGAATTTTGCTGAAAGATATCACTGATAGTAAAATAGAGGATAATTATTTTTACAAAAACTCAAGTGGGATTTATATTGAAGGCTCTAACAGAATTGATATTTATAATAACCAATTTATTGAAAATGGTTGGGCAATTCGTTTAATGGCAAATTCTATGGATAACATGTTTAGAAATAATAATTTTATTGGCAATTCATTTGATGTAGCTACAAATAGCTCAAGAAATTATAACGAATTTAATAATAATTACTGGTCTGAATATAATGGTTATGATATAGACAAAAACGGTATTGGCGATGTTCCTTATCGACCTGTAAAATTATTTTCACTTATTGTTGAAAAAAACCGACCAACCTTAATATTGTTAAGGAGTTTATTTGTGGATGTTTTAGATGCTGCAGAAAAAATATTTCCCGTTCTTACTCCGGAAACATTAATAGATAAGTCTCCATCAATGAAAAGATTTTTATGATTGAATTGATAAATATAAATAAGTCTTACGGGGCATTAGATGTTTTAAAAGATTTTAATTTAAATATTAATGAGGGTAAAATAACTTATCTGGTTGGGCCAAATGGCTCAGGTAAAACTACTTTAATAAAGACTATACTCGGCTTGATAAAAAAATATGATGGCAAAATAATAATTAATGGTTATGAAATTAACGGTGATTGCGAATATAGAAATTCAATAGGTTACATGCCCCAGAGCCCAAGTTTGCCTGAAAATTTAACAGTAAAAAATATCTTTGAAATGGTAAAGGATTTAAGAAATGCTCAAGAAAATCTTGATGAAGAACTCATTGATAGGTTTAATCTTAATGGGGAGATGAATAAAAGATTAAAAACCCTTTCCGGTGGAACGTTGCAAAAAGTGAATGCTTCACTTGCTTTTTTGTTCAATCCCCAAATACTAATTCTTGATGAACCAACGGCCGGACTTGATCCGGTTGCGAGTGGAATATTAAAAGATAAAATTCTGAAAGAAAATTCAGTTGGGAAAACAATTCTTTTCACATCTCATATAATTAGTGAGCTGGAAGATCTTGCTCAAAACATTGCTTTTATACTTGAAGGGAAATTGTGGTTTAACGATACTTTACTTGAGCTAATAAATTTAACAGGAGAGAAAAATCTTGAAAGATCTATTGCTGCTGTAATGTTGGGGAAAGTGAAATGAAAAAAATTATGAAAATAATTAAATATCAATTTCAAGATAATATTAGAAGCAAATGGATAATTGGCTTTTCTATATTTTTCTTAATTATTTCATACTGGCTGATATCTTTTACTGATAATTCTTCTAAAGTGATTTTAAGCTTACTTAATATTGTGTTAATAGTTATACCACTAATCAGCATTGTGTTTGGAACAATTTATATTTATAACAACAAAAATTATATTACTTTTATGCTAAGTCAACCGATTAGCAGAACAGCTCTCTACAGTGGATTATATTTTGGACTTACTATGCCTTTACTCTTAAGTTTTTTATTAGGCGTTGGACTTCCGGTTGTCTTTAACCTTGCTATTTTTAATGATTCTTGGGGTGCACTCAGCATGGTTTTTATTACCGGTTTGTTTCAAATATTGACATTTACTTCGTTGGCTTTTTTAATTGCAACTTTAAATGAGGACAGACTTAAAGGGTTGGGAATATCAATATTCATTTGGTTGTTTTTTACAATAATATATGATGGCCTGATTTTATTTTTGCTTCAAGTTTTCCAAGATTATCCTATTGAAAAACTTGCACTTGGCTTAACACTTGTAAATCCAATAGACATTGGTCGAATATTAACAGTTCTAAAATTTGATATTTCAGCGTTGATGGGATATACCGGAGCAATTTTTGAAAATTTCTTTGGAAATAATATTGGGATTGCTGTTTCGTTTTTAGTCTTAATGATCTGGTTCTTATTGCCTTTCTTTATTGGATTAAGAAAATTTAAGACTAAAGATATTTGATTGATTTAACCACTCTTTATAAGACAGACAACTTTTTCTTTTGATTGCTGTGTAATTGCCAGGAAATGTAAAAATTCTGAAATAGGATATAAAAAACCGGACCAAGCACAGCAAGCGGACTAATGAAGGTTAGTGCAACCCAGACTGTAAATCCGTTGTTTTTCTGACCTAAGGATTGAGATCCTTGCAGCTTAAGATTTTTTGGAGCAACAAACTTCCCTATAGTAAAATTAAGAAAACATAATAGTAATGATACAATTGCAATCTGATAAATAATTGGATCGCTGAAACTCATTTCTGATTTAATGTAATTACTCGCCTTTGCAGTTCCTAAGTTTATGTTTAACACAAGAATATAGAAAACATATTTATTCCATTTCACCATAGTTTGGCTAATACTGGAAAAATATTTTTTGATAACTAATGAAAGAAAAAAGGGGATCAAAAATATTTCAGCTACCGGACGGAGAACATCCATAGAAGAAATTGATGAATCATTGTTTAATATGACCGGAATTGCAAAAGGAAGAAGAAATGCGACCGCAAAATTGGTTACTAGAATTGAGATTACCGTAAACTCAATTTTACCGTTCAACAAATTAACAATTACTGGGGATGCAATAGCGGTTGGGGCAATTGCAGTAATAAAAGCAATTTGAGCCAATTGCAAATTCCCTATAGCCCTAAAAAATAAATAGAATGTTACAGGCACCATGATGTTTATCAAAAGAATGAATAAATGATTCTTTCGAAGATCGCTTTTCTTCACATTCATTTTCAGGAATGAAAAAAAGAGCATGATCATTAGCAGATATTTAATTAAAAACGAATATTGGTGAGTAAATGGAAATAAAACACCGATTAAAATTGTAGATAAGAGGAGAATAGTTTTCATAATTCTAATCTTAAATTTAGCCAATATTATGTTTCGAAAAACCTATCCAAAGAAATTTTCAAAAATTATCATAAATAAGATTGCGCGTCTAATTATTTTTTTATATTTTTCGAGTCATTTAGTTAACCAATTAACAATTAGTTAGGCAACTAATGTCGCAACATATAATTGATGGCTCGCTTGGTTTCTTATTAAGCAAAGGAACACAAGCACTGCATAGGCAATTGAATAGGACTTTTCATGCAAAAGAGTTTGATATAACTTTTGAACAGTGGTCCATTCTCATATATTTGTTCAACTGTGATGGTAAAAGTCAGAATGAAATTGCAGAAAAGACAATTAGGGATAAAGTAAGTGTTACTAAAATTATTGATAATCTTGAAAAACATAAGCTGGTAAAAAGAGCTTTGGATGAGAACGATAGAAGAGTAAGAAGAATATTTTTGACCGATGAGGGTAAAAAAATAGTTCCTAAACTCAAAAAAATTGCAGATCAGACATTAGAAGAAGCATTTAAGGGTGTAGATAAAAATGATGTTGAATCCTTTAAAACAGTTCTTTCTCTAATAGTTCAAAACCTGACAGGTGAAGATTTATTAAAATTTATAAAAAATAATAAAGGACGATGGAAATAATTATGAACAAGCAAAAGTATATCATTATTGCAGCCGGATTAGCAATTATTATATTTGCATACTTTTCAATGAGCTTTTTAAGCGGATTTAAAGAAGAGCCTAGCAAAATTCCCCCAAAAGAAGTTTTTAGATTTGTAAAAGCAGCTCCAGTTACTTATTCAGATTTAACAGGCCAAATAGTTTCTTCTGGGAGAGTATATTCGAAAGAGCAAGTTGCTCTAAGCGCCGAAGTGAGCGGTAAAATTATGCCGGGCAATATTCCATTTAAGGAAGGGCAAAGTTTTAGAAGAGGGGATCTTCTACTAAAGATTTATGACAAAGAAGCCGGGCTTAGTCTAAAAGCAAATAAAAGCAGCTTTCTAAATAGCCTTGCCGGAATATTACCAGATCTTAAAATTGATTATCCTACAAGTTATGATAGTTGGTACAACTTTTTTGATTCAATTGATATTGAAAAAGATTTACCGGAAATGCCGGAAATAAAATCAACTAAGGAAAAAGTATTTCTTGCAAGTAGAAATATATTGAGTGCTTACTATAATATTAAAAGCGCAGAATCGATTTTTAAAAAACACTATATCTATGCACCCTTTAACGGCTCTATTACGGCCGTGAATGTTGAAGTTGGCGGAATTGCTGGAATGAATGCTCGGCTTGGAAGCATAATTAATACAAATGATTTTGAGGTTGAAGTACCCTTGACAATTGAAGATGTAAATTGGGTCAAAATCGGTCAGGCAGTTAAAGTAAACCCCAACAACTCTTCTGATATTTGGCAAGGAAAAGTAATTAGAAAGTCTGGCAGTTTGGATGTTCAAACACAATCGGTAAATATTTATATTCAAATTCTTAATAACCAAAAAACACAATTATACCAAGGTGAATATGTTGTAGTTAATTTCAACTCGTTACAAGTAAAAGATGTAATGGAAATTCCTCGCAATGCAATTTTTAACAGTGATGAAGTCTTTGTTGTAAAAAACAATCTGTTAGATAAAGAGAATGTAAATATTGTAAAGCTGACTCAAAAAACAGCGTTTATAAAAGGTTTAGAAGAAAATGCAATGGTTGTTGTTGAACCGCTTGTTAATGCTAATGAAAATACTAAAGTAAAAATTTTAGAGAATAAATAGAGATTTTAAGGGCAAATTAATGAAAAAGATTATCTCAACATTTATAAAGTTTCCATTTTATGCAAACATATTGATAGCCATACTGGTGCTTTTTGGCGGTTATAGTTTAATGTCATTAAAAAAATCATTTTTCCCTGAGAGAACTTCAAGATTTATTAATGTTACTGTTGCATATCCCGGTGCTTCACCAAAAGAAATGGAACAATCAATTACAACAAGAATAGAAGAATCAATAAGGGGGTTGGTGGGTATTAAGGAGTTTGCTTCCACGTCTTCCGAAAATTTTTCGAGTGTTAGAATTGAAACATTAACTAGCTATGATATTGACGACGTTTTAAGAGATGTAAAAAATGCTGTAGATGGAATCAGCTCATTACCTGTCGATGCAGAAAGACCGATTGTTTATAAGCAAAGAGAAGTTACGCAAGTTGCAAGAGTCGGACTATCCGGCGATGTAAGTTTAGAAACTCTTAAAAAGTATGCGAATGAGATAGAAGAAGATTTTCTGAATTCTGGCGTGGTTACCCAGATGTCAGTTCAAGGTTATCCCCCATTGGAAATTTCTGTTGAAGTCCCAGAAGAAACTCTTCTAAGATATCAGATGAGCTTTCAAGACATTATCTCTGCGATAGCCTCAAATAATATTGATGTAGCAGCTGGAACAATTAGGTCTGATGAAGAAGAAATTTTAATTAGATCAAGAAATAGAAGTGTTAAGCCAAATGTTATAGGTGATATAATTTTAAGAGCTAATAGTGATGGAAGCTATCTTCGTATAAGAGATATTGCAACAGTTAAAAGAAAATTCTCCGAAGCAGCAAATGAATCATATATGAACGGCAAAGTAGCAATATTTTTTACAATCAATAAGCTTGCTGATGAAGACTTAGAAGAAATTTCTAACTACATAAATTCATATGCCGAAGAATTCAATGAAAAGCATCCTGGCATTAGTCTTGATATAACATTTGACTTTTTAATGATGTTAAACAGTAGATTAAATCTGCTTTACAGTAATGGTGGTATGGGTTTGTTGCTGGTAGTAATATCATTGGCAATATTCTTAAGCTTTAGGCTTTCTCTTTGGGTTGCCTGGGGAATTCCTGCTTCGTTTTTGGGAATGTTTATAGCTGCAAACTTAGCCGGTGTTACTATAAATATGATTTCTCTGTTTGGAATGATTTTGGTCATTGGTATTCTGGTAGATGATGGAATTGTAATTGGCGAAAACATTTTCACACACTTTGAAAGAGGGAAAAGTCCTAAAAAAGCCGCACTCGATGGAACGCTTGAAGTAATGCCTGCAGTGTTAACTTCTGTTGCAACAACAATTGTAGCATTCACCCCGCTGCTTTTTCTTGAAGGCCAAATGGAAATTCTTTACGAAATGGCATTTATTGTAATTTTCAGTTTAGGGTTCTCATTGATTGAGGCATTTCTAATTCTTCCGTCACATCTCTCAAGTGATAAAATTTTAAGAAGGAAAAACGGAGACAAAGGAAAAGTTAGAAAACAACTTGAGAAGATTATAGTTTTCTTGAGAGATAAAACATATAGAAAAGTTTTGGAAGCAGTTATTAAATGGCGATGGATAGTAGTTATAATTCCTGTAGCTCTTATTTTTATAACAGTAGGAATGATTCAAGGAACATTAATTAGAACCACATTCTTTCCTTCGGTAACTTTTGATTTCTTTGCGGTTAATTTAGCATTTACTCCTGGTTCCGGAGAAAAACAAACCTTTGAGTACTTAAAAGATTTTGAAGAAAAAATTTGGCAAGTAAACGAAGAAATTAAAGAAGAGTTTGCAGATACTAACGATTTTGTCACCTTCACCTTTTTGTCAGTTGGAAATGCATTCCAAGGGCAGGAAATTGGATCACACGCAGGAACAATTAATGTCAGCTTACGAGATATGGAAGGTGCACCGTTATCTAGTTTTGATATTTCTTCAAGAGTTAGACAAAAAATTGGTCAGCGGTCCGAAGTAAGTAAATTAACAGTTGGGGGAATAAATAGGTGGGGCTCTCCGGTTGCTATAAGCCTGCTTGGTAAAAATCAAAAAGAACTTGCTCAGGCAAAAGAGTTTATGGAAGAAAAACTTTATAATTATGCAGATCTTAAAAATATAACAGATAATAATCCGGATGGAAAACAAGAAGTTCAAATTCAGTTGAAGCCAGCGGCTTATTTCTTGGGGCTTTCCCAAAGCCAGATTGCTACTCAAATTCGACAAGGATTTTTTGGGGGACAAGCACAAAGACTTCAGGATGGTAAAGATGAATTGCGTGTTTGGGTCAGATATCCAAAAGAAGACAGATTAAATATTGGTCAGCTTGAAGATATGAAAATTAAAACCCAAGGTGGAGATTTCCCATTAACTGAATTGGTTGATTACAAGGTTGAACGTGGTCCGGTGAGTATTCAAAGATATAACGGATCAAGAGAGGTTAGGATTGAAGCCGATCTATTTGATCCCTATGCATCGGTTCCTCCAATTTTAGCTAAAATTGAAGATGAAATTATTAGTGAAATTAATGTTCAATTCCCCGGTGTGGATATTGAATATCAAGGACAGCAAAAGAGCAGCAGTGAATCGGTTGCACAGATACAGCAGTTATTTACTTTATCTTTTGTAATAATAATAATATTGCTCATAATACATTTTAGATCATTAACTCACGCAGCTATTATTTTAATGATGATACCATTAGCGTTCCTTGGTGCAGCATGGGGACATGGTATTCACGGTCATCCAATATCAATTTTAAGCGCATGGGGAATGGTGGCTCTCTCAGGAGTAATTGTAAACGACGCAGTTGTATTTCTTGCTAAGTATAATTCAAATTTATTAGAGGGAATGAAGGTTGAAGAAGCCGTTTACGATGCGGGATTAGCTAGATTTAGAGCAATACTTCTAACAACAGTTACAACAACAGTTGGGCTTTTCCCCATAATTCTAGAAACAAGTTTTCAAGCTCAGTTTTTAATACCTATGGCAATATCATTAGCTTATGGAGTGATGGTCGGCACAGGCTTTATTCTCTCTTTTTTCCCGGCATTGCTGCTTGTACTGAACGACATTAAGTTTTGGTTAAGTAAAAAGTTGGGCAAAGATGATATTGTGCCCGAAGACATTGAACCTGCAATTATAAATAGCAGAATAACTTTTGATTAAAAATATTCTAATGACTGTCACTCCCGTAAAGACCTGTCTTTGTTGGCAGACATTCGGGAGTCCAGTGTTTTTATTTAATTAGATTCCCGATTAAAGCATCATGCCAAAGGCATGCAAGTGCGGGAATGACAAAAAAAAATAATAGGAAATTAGTTAATAATGAAAAAAATAGTTTTATCAATAATTATAGTTTTTTCGTCAACATCATTGATTGCACAAAATAAATTAACTCTTTCTGATGCGATAAATATTGGTCTTGAGAACAACTACAATTTAAGAATCTCGCAAAAGAGTGTTGAGATAAGTGATGAAAACAATAGTTGGGGTGCTGCAGGAAGGTATCCCACAATTGATGTTAGTGTTACATCAGTTAACCGGTTTGATTCTAATGATGACGCTGATATAACTGCAAATAATATTGCTCCATCGGCACAGCTGAGCTGGACACTATTTAATGGATTTAGAATTTTCAATACTAAAAGTAAATTGGAAGATCAGTTTGAATTATCAGAAGGATTTAATGCAGTTGCTGTTGAAAACACCATCCAATCAATTGTACTAGCTTACTTTGATGTTTTGCTCCAGAAAGAAAGACTAAATGTTTTTGAGGAACTGGAAAGCCTGTCAAAAGATAGATACGTAAGAACAGAGACAAGCAAAGAAATAGGAGCAGCAGTTACTTACGAAGTGCTTCAGGCAAAAACCGCTTGGCTGGAAGATAGGTCGGGTCTGCTTTCTCAAAAACTAAATTATGATAATTCTATTAGAGCGCTTAACCTACTAATTGGCGAAAAAGACGATAAGGTTTATTCGGAATTAGACAATTTCTCAACAGAACTTAATAATTATATTCTTGATGATTTGATGGATAAAATGTTATCCAGCAATAAAACACTCAAGAACCAATACTTGAACGAAGTTATTAGTGATCGTGATATTGATATCGCTAGAGGCGGGATGTATCCTAGACTATCACTTAATGCCGGGTATGATTACTTAAACTCAAATAGAAAAATATCCGGACTACCCAAAACCACAGCGGACTCCTATGATTATTATGGAAACCTAACCTTAAGCTTAAATCTTTTTGACGGACTAAATACAAGAAGAAGTTTAGAGATTGCTAAAATTCAGAGCGAGATAAGCAAAATAGAAACTGAAGAAATGGTTCATGGCTTATCAAATGTGCTTACTCAACTTTTAGAGCTGTATAATATTCAGAAAGATTTATTAGAGGTCGCAGAAGAAAATTTAGCTGCAACAAAGTTAAATCTTCAAATCTCGGAAGAAAAATTTAAGAGTGGAGCGATTAACTCATTCAACTTTAGAGATATACAACTTGTTTTTCTTAATGCATCATTACAAAGGTTGAATTCAATTTATAATTTAATAAGTACAGACACAGAACTTGCAAGATTAACCGGATCAATTATTACTGAGAACTAATTGATGGAAAAACAAATTAATAAAGCATTAGTGTTAGCAATTA
>CAYXXW010000026.1:0-18701 GCA_964469115.1 uncultured Melioribacteraceae bacterium | reverse complement strand
GTTTTATCAACTTTAACGGGATCTTTGAAGAAAATTGAAACAATTATAAAGTTTATAGAAATCCATATTGCGGAAGCAATAAAAACATACTCCCAACTTATAGCTCTTAATATTCCTGCTACAATAGGTCCAACGAAACCACCGATGTTTACCATCATATAGAAAATACCAAATCCCATTGAGGAAGTATTATCATTTGTTGTTTTACTAATTGTACCTATGATTATGGGTTTAAATGTTCCTGCTCCAATGGCAACAAGCATATATGCTAGAAAGAAAGTAGGGAATGTGGTAAACTGACCAAGCAAATAATAAGCTGGTGTCAAAATTATAAATGCAACATAAAGTACTTTTTTAAATCCATAGCGATCTGCCAGTGTGCCTGAAACGACAGGAAATAGATATAAGAAAAATGTTACGACACCCTGTAAAACTCCACGGTCTTCATGACTAAATCCAAGCCCACCTTCTTCAACTGAGCCGGAAATATATAATGACGAAACTGCAAAGAAACCATACCAAGCCATACGCTCAAAAATTTCCATTGTATTTGCAGCCCAGAAGGTTAGTGGAAAATCTTTAAGTTTTATCTTTGGTGCCATAAAGTGATCCGATAAAATTTATTTATAAAGTTTTGAAGATACTTTTGTTTGTTCTTATTTTCAAGTGCAAATAGGATTTTAATTGGAAAATGATTATTAAAGAGAAAGTCTAATTAAATAAAAGGCTCAATAAGTACTAAAAACAAATATTGAAAAAATTTGTATTGAAAAGTAGAATAAATCTGTAGTAATATTTCATTAGCACTCTTATAATAGAAATAAATTGCTCTATAAAACTTGTTCATTTTGTTGAAATATGAGGTAAGTCTAACTATATTTTAATCTTGAAAAATAATGGGAAAGGGATGAATAAATCAGTTGTGAAACAAACAAATTTTGCAGATATAAAACTTTTTAAAAGAGGCAAGGTTAGAGACTTATATGATCTAGGTGAGCACTATTTAATAGTTTCAACTGATAGACTTTCTGCTTTTGATGTAATTATGGAAGAAGGGATTCCTTTGAAAGGTGAAATCCTCACGAAAATTTCTCAATTCTGGTTTGATTTTTCTAAAAACATCATCAATAATCATTTGGTTTCAACTGATATTTCTGATTTTCCGGAAATCTGTAAAAAGTATTCATCAACTCTTGAAGGAAGGACAATGCTGGTAAAAAAAGCCGAATTGATTCCTTTAGAATGTATTGTTCGAGGTTACATTTCCGGCTCGGGTTGGAATGAATATAAAAAGAATGGAACAGTCTGTGGAATTCAATTACCTGAAAATTTGGTTGAGTCTGAAAAATTACCTGAACCAATTTTTACTCCATCAACAAAGGCTGATATTGGCGATCATGATGAAAATATCTCAGAAGAAAAAGCTATCGAGATTGTAGGCGAAGAAACCTACCAAATCCTTAAACAAAAGACTTTAGAGATTTATAATAAAGCTTACAATTATGCAATCGGAAGAGGAATTATTTTAGCTGATACAAAAATGGAATTCGGTTTTTACAACGGTGAAGTTATTTTAATAGACGAACTATTAACTCCCGATTCATCGCGATTTTGGGTTAAAGATTTATACGAAAAGGGAAGAGGTCAAGCGAGTTTTGATAAGCAGTATGTAAGAGATTATTTGCTTTCAGTTAATTTTGATAAAAAACCGCCTGCCACAAATTTACCGGATGAAGTTGTTAAAAACACAACCGAAAAATATGAAGAAGCTTTATTTATGTTAACCGGGAAAAAGGTAACTGATTGAAACCTAAAAAAATAAAAGTTCGTGATAAAGAATTCCTCGATATAACTTGGGATAATGATCAAAATAGTAGTATTAAATTAAGTAATCTACGGAGTAATTGTCCGTGTGCTATTTGTCATTCTGAAAGAGATGAGTGGAGTTCAACTTATATTCCACTTTACACAAAAGAGCAACTGACAATTACAAAAATTAGTATTGTTGGAACTTATGCTGTTGGAATAGAATGGGAAGATGGACACAATACCGGGATTTATGATTATGAATTTTTACTTAACCTTTTCAAAAAATTTTCCGTTGTTTAATTAAATGGTATTACCAAATCAACTAACCACATTAAGGATAATCTTAACACCGATATTCTTATTTCTTTTTATTTCGGGTGATCCTGTCTTAATGCAGGTTTCTTTAATTGTCTACATAATCGCCGCAATTACAGATTGGTACGACGGCTGGCTTGCACGCAAGTTTGATTACATTACCACTTGGGGCAAGTTTATGGATCCGTTGGCTGATAAAGTTTTAACTTCAACAGCTTTCTTTGCCTTTGTTGAAATTGGGGTTTTAGATTTATGGATGGTGATAGTTGTTGTGTTTAGAGATTTATTAATTACCGGTCTAAGATTGTTTGCAGAATGGCAGAAAAAATCCTTTGCAACAAGTATGATGGCCAAAATAAAAACTTTGGTTCAAATGGTATTTATTTTTTACCTCCTCATTGTATTTACACTTAGGGAAAATAGTTTCCTTGCGGGTAACCTCCCAGAGGTATTTAATATTCTTACAAACTCAATCGCTATTTACTATACAATGTTTGCAATTACCATCTTTACATTTACAACAGGAGTTTTATACCTTTATCAAAACAGAATTCTAATCAGCGGATTATTTAATTCAAAATGAAATCTTCCTTAAAGAGATTATTAGGCTCAGGATTCTACACAGGTTATATTCCGTTTGCACCAGGAACCTTTGGAAGTTTTGCCGCTGTATTATTTTTTTTAATCCCAGGATTTGGTAATATTTATGTCAATTTACCAATCATAATAATGACTTTTTTCGCTGGAATTCAATTAGGGAATTATTTTGAAGTGATTTACGGTAAAGATCCTAAGCAGTTCACACTTGATGAGTTTGTTGGAACTTGGATTACATTTTTATTTGTACCCCAAAATTCAATACAATTTTTAGTCGGTTTTAGTATTTGGAGATTTCTGGATATTGTTAAACCTTATCCGGCAAATAAATTGGAATCGTTAAAAGGCGGTCTGGGAATCATGATAGATGATGTAGTTTCGGGTCTGTATTCCTTAGTAATTATGATTATATTTAACTTTATTTTTTTCAGATAAATGAGTGTTAAATGAAAATTCACGTTATTACAATTGGTGATGAAATTTTGATTGGTCAAACTATTAATTCAAATGCTACTTTTATTGGTCAGCTGCTCCAAGAAAATAGTTATTCACTTTCCAGTTCCTCTGTTGTTCGTGACGATCAAAATGTGATTATTACTGAAATGCAAAGAACTTTTGATGAAAATGATGTAATTATCTGTACTGGCGGTCTAGGTCCAACTCATGATGACAAAACCTTAGATGCAATCGTAAAAGTATTTAACACAGAATTAGTAGAAAATGAAGATGTGCTGAATGATATAAAAGTACTATTTGGAAAAAGAAATCGTGAATTAACTGAAACGAATAGAGTGCAGGCACTTGTCCCTAAAATTGGTATTCCAATACGGAATGAGAACGGTACTGCTCCCGGTGTATTTATTGAGAAGGATAATAAAATTTTTATCGCATTACCGGGTGTTCCGCTGGAAATGAAAAGTTTGATGCAGGATTTTGTACTACCAAAAATTATGGAAAAATTTCCGACCAAATTTGTAACAAAACAATCAACACTTTTAACAACCGGGATTCCTGAATCATTTCTTTACGATGAAATAAAAACTATTGAAGGCATTATTGATGATGGAAATTTAGCTTTTCTCCCAAGTCAATTTGGTGTAAAAATTAGAATTACTGCCGTTGAAGAAGATGAAGAAAAAGCCGTAGAAAAAATATTTGGCGTTGAACAGCAGATACGATCAAAAATTGGCAGATATATTTACGGTAAAGATGCACAGACTCTGGAAGATGTTATTGGAAAGTTACTTGATGAGCGTGGACTAACAATTTCGGTTGCTGAATCTTGTACTGGAGGTTTAATCAGCAGTAGAATAACAAATGTGAGCGGAAGCAGTAAGTATTTTGAAAGAGCTATAATATCTTATAGTAACGGAGCTAAAGTTGAGTTACTTGGTATAGATGAAGACCTGCTAAGTAATTATGGTGCAGTCAGTCTGGAAGTTGCCCGCTTAATGGCTGAAGGCATCAAAGCAGTCAGCGGAACAGATATCGGGTTAGCGGTTACTGGAATAATGGGACCTGGCGGAGCAACGGAAAATAAGCCGGTTGGACTAGTTTATATAGGTATTTGTGATGACAAAGTTTGTACTGCAAAAGAATATCGCTTTGGAGATGATCGATTACTAAACAAAGATAGAACTTCTCAAGCGGCATTAGAAGTGCTGAGAAGAAATATTCTTGGAATATCTTATGACGAGTAGGTTGTTTGTTGCTTTAGATATTCCGGATTCAGCGTTAGACCAGTTGATTGATCTGCGGGATAAAATTTATGGCTCACCAAACAATGTAAAATGGGAAAATGAAGATAAACTTCACATTACTCTAAAGTTTCTGGGAGACGTTGGTGAGAATGTTTCTGAACTGATTTTAAGAAGATTTGAAGATATTGAATTTCCTAAAATTTCATCATCATTTAGTGAATTTGCATTCTTTAAGAAAAATGGTTTTCTAAAAATTTTATTTGCCGACATCGAAGAAAATGAACAAATTCAAGAATTCTATGAAATAATTGATAATGAATGTGAATTACTGGGATTTAAAAAAGAGGATCGAAAATTCAAACCTCATTTAACATTATTAAGAATCAAAGAAAATGAAGATTTAAATAAGTTAGTTGTTTTTAATAAAAAACAAATTGAGGATATAAAATTCGATATAAATCGTTTTTCAGTTATAAAAAGTGAGTTAAAGCCAAGCGGCTCAGAATATACAATAGTAAAAAAGTTTAATTTGATATAAAGGAGGAATAATGGCTTCTGAAAAGGAAAAGGACCCAAGAATTAAAATATTAGAAGATACAATGTACGGCATAGAGAAAACCTATGGAAAAGGCGCTATAATGAAGTTAGGCGACGGTGTAATAAATAAAATTGAATCTATTTCAACCGGCTCAGTAGCACTTGATTATGCATTAGGAATTGGCGGTGTTCCCAGAGGTAGAATTGTTGAAATTTACGGCCCTGAATCATCGGGTAAGACAACAATTTGCTTGCATATTATAGCCGAAGCCCAAAAAACAGGCGGTATTGCTGCTTTCATAGATGCGGAGCACGCTCTTGATGCGCAGTATGCGCGTAAATTAGGCGTTGATGTAAATAATCTGTTGCTTTCACAGCCCGATTATGGGGAGCAAGCTCTAGAAATAGTTGATACTCTTGTTAGGAGTAATGCATTAGATATCATTGTCATTGATTCCGTTGCTGCTTTGGTGCCTCGTTCAGAAATTGAAGGTGAAATGGGTGATGCACAAATGGGAGTTCAAGCGCGTTTAATGTCTCAAGCATTAAGAAAAATTACCGGTGCTGTTAGTAGATCAAAAACATGTGTGATTTTTACAAATCAGCTTAGAAGCAAGATTGGTGTTATGTTTGGCAGTCCTGAAACGACCACTGGAGGTAACGCATTAAAATTCTATGCATCACTTAGAATGGATATCAGAAGAATTGCCGCAATAAAAGATGGTCAGGATGTTGTTGGTAATAGAACAAAAGTTAAAGTTGTAAAAAGTAAAGTAGCGCCACCTTTCAAGCAAGTTGAGTTTGATATTCTATATAATGAAGGTATTAGCAAATCGGGAGAACTAATTGATTTAGGTGTAGATCATGGAATAATTAAGAAAGGCGGAGCATGGTTTACTTTCGGTGAAGATAGATTTCAAGGAAGGGAACAGTTTAGAACTCAATTAAGAGAAAATCCTGAAATGCTCAATAATCTGGAAATGGAAGTAAAACAAAAATTAGGCATGGTTGAAGAAACTGTTGTTGAGTCTAAAAAAGAAAAATAATTTAGATGATCGTAACTGAAGTCAGAAAAAAGGGTAATAACGTCTATGTTAAATTTGATAATTATGATGAGTTAATTGTTCCTTACGAAGTTTTCGTTCATAATTACATTGTAAAAAATGATGAAGTGACCCAAGAGCGAAAATTAGAGCTTGAAAAAATTGTTGAGTTATACAAAATTAAACAAAGCTCATTTCGTTATCTGTCCGGCAGAAATCATAGCAGATATGAGCTGTATTTAAAGTTGCTCAAGAAAAAATATAACAAGCAGTTCATTCTTAATACTTTAGATGAACTTGAAAAGACAAAACTTATTGATGACAAGGAATTTGCAAAAGATTACTTCAGTCTTCAAGTCAAAAAGAAATGGGGACTGCTAAAAATAAAATCCGAGCTTTTTAAGAAAGGTGTTAAAAGAGATATTATAGAAGAAGTAGTCAATAATTCAACAGATGTGACTGAATTTTTGAATTCCGCTAAATTATTAGCTGAACGCAAATTGGTGCAGCTGCAGAAAAGAAATTCAGACAAGGCAAAATTCAAGCAAAAGATTTTTCAGTATTTAGCCGGGAGAGGTTTTACAACTGCCATTATATCTCAAGTATTAAATCAATTGGAGTTTGGAACTAGCAATGAATAAATTTTCCGGAATAGACTATTTTAATGTTGGGGAACTTTTTACCGAAGAAGAAAAGCTTGTTCAGGAATCAGTGAGAAGTTTTGTTGATTCAGATGTAATTCCTATTATTGAGGAGCATTACCAGGCAGCAACTTTTCCCAGAGAACTTATTCCAAAGCTTGGTGAACTAGGTGTTTTTGGTATTACATTACCTGAAAAGTATGGATGTGCAAATCTAAATAATGTTGCTTATGGCTTGGCAATGCAAGAGCTGGAACGTGGTGATAGCGGTCTGCGGAGTTTTGCATCGGTTCAGAGCAGTTTGGTTATGTATCCCATTTTTACATTTGGTACTGATGCTCAAAAAGAGAAGTGGCTTCCAAAACTTGCCAGTGGTGAAAAAATCGGATGCTTTGGTTTAACAGAGCCGGATTTTGGATCTAATCCTGGCGGGATGATCACCACTGCTAAGAAAGTTGATGGTGGTTACATTTTGAATGGCGCAAAGATGTGGATAACAAATGGATCGATAGCAGATATTGCAGTTGTTTGGGCAAAATTAGATGGCGTAGTGAAAGGCTTTTTAGTTGAGAAAGATTTTAAAGGATTTTCTGCTCCAGAAATGAAAGGTAAACACTCACTTAGAGCCTCAATTACATCGGAGTTAATTTTACAGGATGTTTTTGTTCCCGAAGACAATTTGCTTCCTGAAAGTAAAGGACTTAAATCACCATTAATGTGTTTAAATCAAGCCAGATATGGAATCGCGTGGGGAGTTGTTGGTTCAATGATGGCAGTTTATGATTCAGCACTTAATTATGCCAATTCAAGAGTTCAGTTTTCAAAACCAATTGCAGGCTATCAACTAACTCAGCAAAAATTAGTTAATATTTTAACTGAAATAACCAAAGCTCAATTGCTGAACCACAGGTTAGCAATTTTGAAAGATAAAGGAAGAGTAAAACATACTCATATATCAATGGCAAAAAGAAATAATTGCGAAGTAGCCTTAGATGCTGCAAGAATTGCTAGGGAGATTTTCGGGGCAAATGGTATTTTAAGCGAATATCCTGTAATGAGGCATTCAAACAATTTGGAAAGTGTAAAAACTTATGAAGGTACTCACGAAATGCATACATTAATTATTGGTGAGGATATTACCGGATTATCTGCCTTTGATTAACCAAATATGGAATGAAATATGCAAATAGAAAAAATAATGTTTGAAGGTTTAACTTTTGATGATCTTTTGTTAGTACCTGCAAAATCAAATGTGCTGCCAAGAGAGACGAGTATTGAATCTTTTTTAACGAGAGGAATAAAACTAAATATTCCGTTTATTTCAGCTGCAATGGATACGGTTACTGAGTCACGAATGGCAATTGCGATGGCAGCTCAAGGCGGTATCGGAATTATACATAAAAATATGAGTATTGAAAGACAAGCAGAAGAAGTAGATAAAGTAAAAAGGTCAGAAAGTGGAATGATTCATCATCCAATAACATTAGGATCTGATAAGCTTGTTTCTGACGCTACCGCACTTATGGAAAAATATCATATAAGCGGTATTCCAATCGTTGATTCAGCAAACAAATTAATTGGCATTTTAACAAACCGTGATCTCAGATTTGAGCCAAATTTGAGTCTTAAAATTTCTGAGATTATGACAAAGGATAATCTCATAACTGCTCCTGTTGGAACGACACTTGAAAAAGCAAAGATATTATTACAGAAATATAAAATTGAAAAATTACCTGTGGTCGATAATGAAGGGATCTTAAAGGGTTTAATCACATTTAAAGATATCTCGAAGACAGAAAAATTTCCAAATGCAAGTAAAGATGAAATTGGCAGACTTAGAGTTGGGGCTGCTGTGAGTGTTACTGCAGATACTCTTGAAAGGGTAGAGGCTCTTGTTAATTCTAAAGTTGATCTAATTGTTGTTGATACAGCTCATGGTCATTCTGAAGGAGTACTTAAAACTGTTAAAAAGATAAAAAAAAAATATCCAGATTTACAGCTTGTTGCTGGAAATATTGTTACTAAAGAAGCTGCAAAGGAACTTGTTCAGATTGGGGTGGATGCTGTTAAAGTAGGTATTGGAGCAGGTTCTATTTGTACTACAAGAGTTGTTGCCGGTGTTGGAGTTCCGCAAGTTAGTGCAGTACTTGAAGTTGCTGAAGCATTAAAAGGAACAAATGTACCTTTAATTGCTGATGGCGGAGTTAAACAAACTGGTGATGTTGCAAAAGTAATTGCTGCCGGAGCCGATACGGTTATGATGGGTGGTATGCTCGCTGGAGTTGAAGAGACCCCTGGTGAAAAAATACTTTTTGAGGGAAGAAGTTTTAAAGTTTATCGAGGAATGGGCTCAATTGGAGCGATGAAACATGGAAGCAAAGATCGATATTTCCAAGATATGGAAGATGATATTAAAAAATTAGTTCCCGAAGGAGTTGAAGGAAGAGTTCCTTATAAAGGTGAATTGTCGGATACTATTTATCAGTTTATTGGCGGTTTACGAGCATCAATGGGTTATTGCGGAGCACGTACAATTGAAGAATTTAAAACCAAAACCAAGTTTACAAGGATTTCTGTAGCCGGTTTACGCGAAAGTCACCCGCATGATGTTATTATTACAAAAGAATCTCCAAACTATCATTCATAGAGAAAATTAATGTTTAGAGTTCTTGTTATTGCATATTACTATCCACCATTAGGCTTAAGCGGTGTTCAGAGAACACTTAAATTAACTAAATACTTTAAACACTATAATTGGGAATCGACTGTAATTACTACTGGCAAAATTGGATATTTTGCTTATGACGAGTCTCTTCTCAAAGAAGCAGAATCAGCCGGAATTGAAATAGTTCGAACAGAGTCCATAAATCCTAATTCACTACTCAAAAAGAAAGGTATTGTAAAAATGCCTTCTACAAGAATAATGAAATTTTTAGGACGTATTAGTAAATCCATCTTCATTCCTGATAATAAAATATTTTGGTCAAAAAAAGCTGCAAAAACAGCAAAAAAATTGTTGGAAGAGAGGAACTTTAACGCAATATATATTTCTGTTCCGCCATTCTCAGCAATTGCTCCCATTGTAAAATTAAAGGATAAGTTCGATATTCCAATTTTTGTTGACTATCGTGATGCATGGCTTTCTAATCAATTTAGATTTTACCCAACACCATATCATAAATATAAGCACAAAAAAATAGAAGATAAGGTATTGCGTAAAGTTGACAGAGTGATTGTTGTGAACCGAATGATTAAAGAGGATTTATTGAAATCCTATCAATTCCTAAATTTCAAAGATGTGGAAATTATACCTCACGGATATGATCCCGAAGATTTTGAAAAGATCGCTCCTTATCCGAAAGAAAATAATAAGATGGTAATAACATATTCTGGAATTTTTTATGAAGACATTACTCCGAAATATTTTTTAAAAGCATTTAAGAAGATAAGTTTAGAAAACCCGGATGTAGCCGCCAATATTAGTCTGCATTTTTTAGGTCATTTTAAGAAAGAAAATAAAAAGTTGGTTAAGAAATTAAAGTTAGAAAATTTTGTAAAAGAAATTGGCTATGTTAATCATTTAGAAGTAATTAAGAGAATTACTTCAAGTGATATATTATGGCTTATGCTTCCTAACAAAGAAAGAATGTCTAATGTTTCGCCCGGTAAATTATTCGAATATTTCGGTGCAAGAAAACCGGTTATTGCTTCATTACCCGAAGGTGTAGCGAAAAATGCAGCAAAAGAATATGAAGCAGGATTTTTAACCACGCCTAATAATATTAATGATATTAAAAATACAATTTACAAGGTACATGAGCTCTATATTTCAAAAAGATTGCCTAAAGCAAATGAAAAGTTTGTGCAAAAACTTGATCGTAAAAAACAAGCAGATCAATTAGTTAAAATTTTCCAATTTTATTTGAAAACAGAAGAATGAAAATACTAATTATTGGCTCTGGCGGAAGGGAGCATGCTATTGCGCTAAGATTATTTGAAGAAAATTGTAATCACCAATTATATATTTCACCTGGAAATGGCGGAACAAGTCAAGTTGGAAAAAATGTAAACTTAAGAATAGATACTCCTCATTCTGTAGTAAATTTTTGTAAAGAAAAAGAGATTGAACTTGTTGTAGTTGGACCTGAACAACCTTTAGTTGATGGATTGGCAGATGATCTTATATCAAAAGGGATTTTGGTCTTTGGGCCCGGGAAAAATGCTGCAAGAATTGAAGGTGATAAAAAATTTGCCAAAAATTTGATGAAGAAATATAGTGTCCCCACAGCTGTTTTTAGATCTTTTTCAAAAGATGAATTTAGTGATGCAGTTGAGTATTTAGAGAATAGTAAATTTCCAATCGTGTTGAAGGCATCTGGTTTGGCAGCAGGAAAGGGAGTTATAATTGCTAATACTTTTAAAGAATCAGAAAATGCATTATCTGATATGATGAAAGATTCGGTATTTGGTTCTGCCGGAGATAATGTTGTTATTGAAGAATTTCTTGAAGGTGAAGAACTCTCAGTTTTTGTAGTTACTGACGGAAAAAATTATGTGATTCTACCTCCTTCACAAGATCATAAAAGAATTGGGGAAGGTGATACAGGTAAAAATACTGGTGGTATGGGAGCTTATTCTCCGGTTCCATTTGTTAATGAAAGACTACTTGAAGAAATTGAAAAAATTGTAATTAAGCCAATCTTAAAAGGACTCAGAGACAATGATTCTAAGTTTAATGGCTGTTTATATTGTGGACTTATAAATACAAAAGATGGAATCAAAGTAATTGAGTTTAACTGCCGTTTTGGAGATCCTGAAATACAAGCTGTTCTACAATTAATTGATGGAAACTTTTCTGAACTATTGAAAAGTACTGCATTAGGGAAAGTAAATAAAGGAGCTATTACTTATAATAATAAAAGTGCAATGTGCGTTGTTGCCGCATCTGGCGGATACCCGAACAGTTATGAAAAAGGTTTTGAGATAACAGGAATTCCCCAAAATAGTGATGAAGTCAAGATAATTCATGCTGGTACAAATGAGAAAGAAGGAAAAATTCTGACCAATGGCGGAAGAGTATTAAATATTGTTTCTATTTCTAGCAAAAATGATTTAACTGATTGCAAAACAAAAGCTTATGATATTTTATCTAAAGTAAAATTTAACAAAATATATTACAGAAAAGATATAGGTCATAGAGTTAATTAAACTTTAATACCTTATGTGCTGGTTTATCCCGGAGGCCAATTCATTTTTCTTCCGCCAATCAGGTGCATATGAATATGATAAACTTCTTGACCGCCGTTATCACCACAGTTGAAAACAATTCTAAAGCCTTCTTCTGAAATTCCTTCGTCTTTGGCTATTTTGTTTGCTGCATCATACATTTCACCAAGCAAAGAAGCATGCTCCGAGCCGTTGACCTCACGAATAGTTGCAATTTCTACTTTTGGTATTATGAGAATATGAACAGGTGCTTGTGGTTTGATGTCTCTAAAGGCTAAAATATTATCAGTTTCATAAACAATATCTGCCGGTATTTCTTTTCTAATTATTTTTGAAAATATTGTTTCACTCATATTTAACCTTTTTCAATATTGTACTTTTTCATTTTATTATAGAGGTGACTTCGTTGAATATCTAAAATTTCCGCAGTTTTACTAATATTCCAATTGTTTATTTCTAATTGTTTTTGAATGAAGGCTTTTTCAGATTTTTCTTTAAACTCTTGGAACGAATTTGAAATATCAATAAAATTATCGGCTTTTTGCTGAACAACAGGGAGCATTGAAATTACATTTTCTTTAGTGACAGTCTCGTTAGATATCATAATAATTATTCTTTCGACAATATTTCTAAGCTCTCTAACATTTCCCGACCATTTATAATTTTTGAGGATTGCAATTGCTTCCTCATTAAACTTTTTGAAAGGTATTTTATTTCGCCTGCAAATTTTTTCCGTAAAATGTTTAACTAATAATGGAATATCACTTTTTCGTTCTCTCAGTGGAGGAACGTTTATTGGAATAACGTTAAGTCTATGAAAAAGATCTTCTCTAAAATTACCTTCAACTATTTCATTTTTAAGAACTTTATTTGTTGCTGATAATATTCTCACATCTACTGCAATTTTACTATTTCCGCCCACTCGTTCAATAATCCCTTCTTCAATTGCCCGCAACACTTTAGCTTGTGCCTGCAGGCTCATATCGCCAATTTCATCTAGAAAGAGCGTGCTCCCATTAGCTAATTCAAATTTGCCAATTCTTTTTTGAGCTGCTCCCGTAAATGAACCTTTTTCATGTCCAAATAATTCCGACTCAATAAGTTCATTAGGAATTGCAGCACAATTCACTTCAATCAATTCTTTATCGGCCCGTTCACTTTTTTTATGAATTGCTTTTGCAACAAGTTCCTTTCCTGTTCCATTCTCACCGGTTATTAACACTCGCGATTCAGTTCGAGCAACTTTCTCAATTATTGATAGAACCGAATTTATTGATTCACTTACACCAATTATTATTTCATCTTGCTGTAAATTTTCTTCAAGTTTTTTAGTCTTTTTGAGTAATGCCGTTTTTTCAACTGCATTTCTAATACTGATTAAAAGTTTATCTCGATCAATAGGCTTTTCAATAAAATCAAATGCACCAAGTTTTGTAGCTTTAATAGCATTTTCTAAATTTCCATGAGCAGAAATCATAACAGTACTGATTTCAATCTCATTCTCTTTTATCCAAGTCAACACTTCAAAACCCGTCATTTTTGGCATCTGAATATCTAAGAGTAAAGCATCATAGCTATTGTATTCAAGTTTTTTTAATCCATTTTCCACGTCAGTCGAATGTTCTACATTATAATCCTCATAATCTAAAATCATTGTCAGGCTTTCACAAATTTCTTTTTCGTCGTCAATTATCAGTATTGATTTCATTTTATCACATCATTTGCTAATTATAAATAATTCCAAATTAATTATAAGAAAAGTAGAATAAAGAATACACATCAAAAAATTGTGAAGGAAGTAGTTTTGGATTTTTATTAAGTGAATGACCAAAAAACTCTCCCAAATAATTTGTCTGTAAGTCTCTGAAATCAATTCCACCGCTTACCTTAAATGCCGATTCAAACATTTCAACTAAAATTCCCATAAACTTAGATAAATTAAAATATGTAACATTGTAAGCTAAAAAAGCATTACCAAAAAAGTGCGCAACTTTATCTTTATCCTGTCCGCCTTTTAATCTTGAATCAAAATAAACAATTCCCGGTAAGTTTTTTTTCTTAAGTTCAAAAAGTGATTGGTTAACAGATGGCAACCTTAAATCTATTCTGTAATCAATAAAAGGTATAGAAACAGGCATTTTGTTAAATGGAAGTGTTGCAAAAGTTAAGGCCAAAAGCGCTTCAGAAATGTCACCATCATAAAATTCTACAGCTAAAATATAAAGCGAGTCCACAATCATAAGATCATTGAATGAACTTTTTATTTCCGAATTCTCAGCAATCATAACAGAAAGAAAATTTACACCATCTTCGAATGATTTGTCTGATTGAGCAATACATATTTGGTGTATTGTAAAAAGATAAATAAAAATCGCAGATATTATAATATTATTTTTGATCAAGTTAGTATATTACTGATTAAATAAATTTGATTAAATAATTTACTAAAAAAATTATGACTCAAAAATTTGATTATGTTGAACATTATAAAATTGATGCTGAAGAATTTGATTACTTTGAAGAGAGGACAGGTGCTACAAAGCATGATGAAGATAGAGTGCACGAATATATTTTATCCAAAATAAATAAAAGTTCATTATCCGTTCTTGATGTTGGAACAGGTTCTGCTTGGGTTGCCAAGCATTTTCAAAATACCTCAGTAAAAGTAGTGTCTCTTGATATAAGTAAAAAAAATGTATTAATTGCAAAGAATAAATATCCAAATAAACATCACTCTCCTATAGTTGCAGATTCTTTTACTTTGCCATTTTCTGATAATTCATTTGATACGGTAATAGCATCTGAAATAATTGAACACGTTGTTTTACCAAAAGATTTTGTTGCAGAGTTATCTAGAGTTGTTAAAAGTGGCGGGAAATTAATTGTAACAACACCATACAAAGAAAAATTAAGATATTATTTATGCATTCACTGCAATAAAAAAACCCCGGTTCATGCCCATATTCATTCTTTTGATGAAAATAAATTAATTGAGCTTTCTCCTAACAAAAATAATATTTCTTGGGCAGTATTTGGAAACAAGGGACTATTATTTTTACGGACATATGTTATTCTTCAATATTTTCCATTTTGGCTTTGGAAATTCACCGATTCAATTTTTAATAAAATTAAGAATATTCCTGCACATATTATAGTTGAGTATAATAAATAATAGATTTGGTTATTTTCATTACTTGATATAGCTAACCCAATACATTATTTTACAACATAAGATAAATAAGAGGGAATTTTATGGATTTTTCTTTATCGCAAGAACAAATCTTAATACGCCAAACAGTCAGAGAATTTGCCGAGCAAGAAATTAAACCCGTTGCTCAAACTTTGGATGAAAATGAAGAATTCTCATTAGACTTAACTCAAAGAATGGGAGAACTCGGTCTATTTGGCATGTATTTACCCGAAAAGTATGGCGGGGCTAATTTAGATACTCTTTCTTATATAATTGCAGTTGAGGAATTGGCAAGAATTGACGGTTCACAAGCAGCAACACTTGCTGCTCATAATTCATTAGGCATAGGGCCCCTTTTCTATTATGGAACTGAAGAACAAAAAGAGAAATATTTAAGCCAGCTTTGTACGGGAAAAGCATTGTGGTCTTTTGGATTGACAGAACCAGATGCCGGTTCAGATTCAAGAGGGACAAGAACAAATGCAGTAATAGAAAATGATCAATGGGTAATAAACGGTTCTAAAATATTTATTACAAATGGATCAGCAGAAATTTCAATCGGTTCAACTGTTCAGACTGTAACAGGCGAAGAAAATGGTAAAAAAATATTTTCGACAATCATCGTTGAAAATAAAACTGAAGGTTTTAAAGCAATACCTATGCATAATAAAATGATGTGGAGAGCTTCAAACACCTCTGAATTATATTTCGATAATTGCACAGTTCCGAAAGAAAACTTGTTAGGGCAGGTTGGCGAAGGTTCTCACATAATGCTTAGCACACTTGATAACGGTAGGTTATCTATTGGGGCAATGGGTTTAGGTTTGGCGCAAGGAGCTTATGAGATGGCGCTCAAATACTCTAATGAACGAAAACAATTTGGTCGTACAATTTCTAAATTTCAAGTTATTGCTTTCAAACTTGCAGATATGGCATTGAAGATTGAACTGGCTAGAAATCTTTTATACAAAGCTTGCTGGCTAAAGGACAATAAGAAGCCATTTGCAAAAGAAGCTGCGATGTCAAAACTTTATTGTTCCGAAATTGCTAAAGAAGTTGCAGATGAAGCAGTTCAGATACACGGCGGTTACGGCTTAATGAAAGAATATGATATTGAACGATTTTATCGCGACCAGCGATTGCTCCAAATTGGTGAAGGAACATCTGAGATACAAAGATTGGTGATTTCAAGATACATTGGCTGTTGATCAGTTTATTTGCAAATTTATTAATTAAAATAATTTGATTAGTTTATTCTAATTTACAATTCTTCTCTTAAAGGTAAAGTACGTTGAAGAGATTCATAGGTATGCTTGCAGTTTTAATTCTTATTACTGCAACTATGTTGGTATCTTATATATTATATTCAGAAGTTGAAGAAAACGCAATTGAATATCAATATCAGCCGCAGGAAATGTATGCCACACAGCCTGTCTTATCGATTCAAAACTTTAAACATTCTTTAAAATTTGTTTCCACCAAAGATGAAATCATTTATCTAAATACCAAATCTAAAGCCGCTATTATTCCGGAAATTGAAGTTCTTGAAGCAAATAGAGGATTTATCATTAAGGTTATTGCTTCTCTTGGATTGCTACTCCTTTTTTTAGTTCTTCTTGGCTATTTCTTTTATAGACAAAAAAGAAAAACGCATAAAATTATTCAAGAAAAAGACCAAAAATACAAATCCGATTTGGAGTACTTGGTGAGGGTCAGAACTGATGAGTTGAATAAACTAAATGAAAGTCTCCGTTTGGATATCATCAAACGTAAGGAGGTTGAAAAAAAACTGAAAGAAACAGTTGTAAAAGTTGCAAAGTCAGAAAAAATAAAATCAGATTTTTTAGCACAAGTTTCTCATGAAATACGTACACCCATAAATACTATTTTAAGCTTTTCCAGTCTGATCAAAGAAGAGTTATTGCAATATGCCGATGAAGAGTTGAAATATAGTTTTTCAAGCATTCAATCTGCCGGTACAAGACTAATTAGAACAATAGATTTGATATTAAATATGTCTGACATTCAAGCGGGAACTCATGATTATATTCCAAAAGAGATTGATATTTGCAACGATATTATTAAACATTTAGCCACTGAATATAAAGTGCAGATAAATGAAAAGAACTTAAAATTAGAAATAATTGAGAAATCATCAAATAATAAGTTAATAGCAGATTCATATTCTGTCAACCAGATCTTTGCTAATTTAATTGATAATGCAATTAAATATACATCTGAGGGAGTAATAAAAATTGTTTGTGATAGAAATAATAATGATGAAGTGATTGTTTCAGTAATTGATACGGGACTTGGAATATCTCAAGATTATATACCTAAACTTTTTGAGGAATTTTCTCAAGAAGATGTGGGTTACACAAGGAAATATGAAGGTAATGGCTTGGGTTTAGCTTTAGTAAAAAAGTATTGCGAGCTGAACAAAGCTGAAATATCTGTTAAGAGTCAGAAGGGGAAAGGGTCTAAATTTACAGTAAAATTCAGTAAAAATTAGACAATATTATTTCATCCCTAATTTTTTATTTTCACGCAGCAATATTATTGATTCCTTAATTCTTTTGATTTTAGTTTCATCCCTTTTTGCAGAAGCAATCCATCGAATAAAATTTTTTTTCTGTGAAGGTGATAGTTTTTCAAAATATACTTTTGCAGATTTATTTTTATCCAATTCAATTCTAAATATTTCCGGCATTTTATGCTTTATATCGCCAGAGGATAGTTTATCCCACATACCATTTTTCTTTGCTGTTACAATTTTTGCTAAGCCATGTTCGGTCATTTTATTTAGCTGAATTAATTTTTCAACTCTCCGCTTATTTAATCCTGACCATTCGCTTTTATCATTTCTTGGTGTAAACTTTTGTTTATGTTTTTTATCATCAATTCTTTGAACAGTGCTATCGATCCAACCAAAACATAAAGCTTCCTCTACTGCTGCTTCATAAATAATGGTTTTTTCCCCAGTATGTTTTTTATAGTAAACCAGCCAAATCCCATTTGAATCAACATGATTTTTTATTAGCCAGTTACGAAATGATTGACGGGTTTTAAAAAGTTTTTCTTCCAAATATTTCATGAAATCGGTAAAGATTATAATTGATGATTATTGGCTTTAGTATAGATAGTATTTTTTTGCAACAATTCTAAAATTTTCAATATCTTTATCTAAATATTCAAATATTTCTTCCAACGATGAATTTGACTTAAAAAGATTGTAAATCTTATCAGTCCCAATACCTTTATTGAACATTCCAATTTGCGACTTTGAAGCTAATTCAAAAACATCCTTATCAGGAAATAAAGTCTTTAGGGCATACATAATATAAAACTGAGTTTTGGTAAGATTTAGTTCATCATAATTATCAATGTGAATTTGCACTCCATTTAGATCAGTACCTTTGCCGAATGCATAATAGGGTCTAAAAGTAATCGGACGGAATTTCAATCCCGGAACATTCATTTTATCTAATTCATTAATCAATTTATAAGAATTAATCCATTCAGTTCCCACTACTTGAAATGGAAGTGTATAACCTACCCCAATAGAAACGGCATCCCTTAATTCACCTAAAATTCCGGTCATTGGGTAATAGAGTGCAGAAAAATCATGAGGAATATGAGGTGA
>CAYXXW010000025.1:0-18854 GCA_964469115.1 uncultured Melioribacteraceae bacterium | reverse complement strand
ACCAATTCCGCCACCCCGGCAAAAAAGGTTATTTCAATAATTTTCAATCATATTTTAAAATAAATCAAGCGTAAATATATCAGTTTATTGATTTTTATGCAATGAAATTTATTCTTGGTTAACTAATTTTCTAATAAAGAATTAGAAAGAACTTCTAAAACTTTAGTTTACGGATTCCGATGTGACAAATTGCAAAATCATACTTTACTGGATCATTTACATCAAATTTTTTAAGATTTTCAGTAATATCTTCTGCCATCTGCCAATTTACATTTTTCTTTTGTGTCAATCCTAGTTCTTTACTTATTCTTGCAATATGTGTATCTACAGGAATTACTAATTGATTTCTTCTAACTGATTTCCAAATTCCAAAATCAATATCATCTTTACGAACCATCCAGCGCAAAAATAAATTCATTCTTTTGCAAGCACTTCCTTTAAATGGATCTGGGAACATAAATTTAATTCCGGATGAAATATTACCATTACGCTCAGCTATCTCAATTAAATTTTTAGAAAAGAAAGAGAGTGAGTTTTTGACATTTTTATCTTGATCAAAATGATAGAGCAAATAAAGATGTTTTATTGATTCATACTCTTCAAAAATATATTTGATAATCATGAAAAGTATTTTAACATCTTCACCAGTATAAAATCTGTGCTTAAAACCATCAAAAAAAATTTTATGGTTATTCAATTTGAATTTCTCGAAAAAGGAAGTAGGACTCTCCCCTAAAAGTTGATGAATTTTTTCTAAAGAATTAATTATTTGGGTTATCTTGCCATAGGCAAAAATACTAGAAATAAAAGCTGATATCTCAATATCAGATTCAAATTTATATTTACGTGGAAAAATAATTGGATCAGGATAAATTTGAGATGAATCAAATTTATTATAATGGTATTCAAGCTTTCGCTTAAGATTATTCATCAATATTCCTAAGATTATAATTATTATAAAATTTTAGTGGCACGATAGTTAGTAATCAAATATTACTGCTCCAAATGTATTTGATAAAATTGCAATAATGATAACAAATATTAAATTTAGAACAATACCTGCTCTTGTCATATTTTTAATTGAAATAATATTACTGCTAAAAATAATTGCATTTGGCGGTGTAGCTACCGGAAGCATAAATGCACAACTCGCAGCTAATGTTGCAGGAATTACTAATTGAAGTGGGTTTATATCCATTCCAACCCCGATTGAAGCTATAATAGGTAGAAAAGCTGCAATTGTAGCTAAATTACTTGTTAATTCGGTTAATAATATAATACCGGTCGTCAACAAAATTATTAATAGCAATAATGGCAGATGACTTGAACTTAAGATAACTTCAGCTATCCATTCTGAAAGTCCACTATTTGAAATACCTTGAGCCAACGATAGACCTCCGCCAAATAGGATAAGTATTCCCCATGATATTTTTTCAGCATCTTTCCACTCTAGTAAATATTCCTCTCTACTTGAAGGAATTATGAATAGCAGAACAGCGCCAAATATTGCAACTGATGAATCTGATATACCAGGGAGAAGATCTGAAATTAGTGGTCTAAATATCCAAAGAGTAGCAGTAATGAAAAAAACTATTTCCACCATCCGCTCTTCCCTGCTTATTTTACCGAGTTTATTAATTTCATCTCTTATTACATTTTTATTTAGATCAAGATCACTCAAAACCGGAAACAACAATTTTGTTAAGACTATGTATGCAACTGGTAAGGAGATAATTGAAAAAGGGACTCCAATAAGCATCCACTCGGCAAAACCAATATTTACTTGGTAATTCTCTTTCATAAATGCTGCCATTAAAGCGTTTGGTGGTGTACCGATAAGTGTCGCTACTCCACCAATACTACAAGAGTAAGCAATCGAAAGAAGTAGAGCAACTGAAAACTTCTTTTGCTCTTCAATAGTCAGACTGTTTGTTGTGTTTATTACAGAAATAACAGAAAGTCCGATTGGTAGCATCATTAATGCTGTTGCAGTATTACTAATCCACATACTCAACACTGCTGATCCAATCATAAAACCGGCAATAATTTTTTTCGGACTTATGCCAATTACATCAATAATTTTTAATGCTATTCTTTTATGCAATCCCCATTTTTGGATTGCTTGCGCAAGTAAAAATCCGCCCAAAAATAAAAATATTAATGGATGACCAAAAGGAGCGGTAGCATCTTTAACAGAACTAATATTTAGAAGTGGGAAAAATATAATTGGAAGCAGTGCTGTCACATAAAGAGGCAAAGCTTCTGTAATCCAAAATATTGCCATAAGCAACGCAACTGCTGTGGTGTGCCAAGCAACAGGCTCCATACCTTCTGGTTCAGGTAGAATAAGTAAAATTATAAAAACTATTAAACCTAAAATTAAGCCTAACTTGTTTTTGAGCATTGAGCCAAATTATTTTTTGATTTTTAAATTATCTCAAATCTAAAAAGCTGCTTGGAACATTACATAAAATACATTATTTGCTAGGTCATTTCCATTAAGGCCTAGTTTATCATCTCTCAAAACATAAGCGGCAGTAATTTTGCCTGAGGTCCAATCTCCCGGATAAACAAAATAAGATACGCCCAAAGTAATTAGTGTTTCTTCATTATCATCAAGATCGGTATAAGGATCAAAGTACTCAGCACGCGCTAAGAGTTCAATACTTTTATTAATTCCATATGCACCCATTAAATAAAAACCATTCGTGGTAATATCGGTAGATGTATTTTTATCTATAATGCTTACATATTCAGCTTTAATTCTAATCGGTCTTGGTTCCCAATATACGTGACCACTGTAGGAAAGATAATCATTATAAACTTTATTACCTTGTCCAACATAACCGCCAACATTCAGACCTTTCACATCTTTAGGTTTGTACTCAAACAATCCGCTTACTGCAAAACCGTTGTTAACTATGGAGCTTCTACCTTTTTGAGAAGATCTGATATTTACATCTCCCCCGCCGCCGTCAAAAATAGATACGAAATAATTAAAATCCCCAAAATTACCAATTGCCGAAACACCATAGTCCCTATAACTGCTGCCGACTGTTCTGTCTCCCCACTCTTGTCCTATTCTTGCGCGCTCAACAATATCAATTTTATGATGAGAAGTTAAACCTCCACCTAAGACACCTGCAACTTTATATCTTCCAATTCGTAGTTTTATGTCATCGTGTATAAAGTAATCAACTAGTGCATCAACCAATGAAGGATTTGTAAATTCGGTTTGAATATATGCTTGAATTTTATCTCCAATGAAACCTGTTACTTTTAATCGGACTCTTCTAAGTCCAATACCTACTAAATTTGTATCTTTAGCGGTTTCTGAAAAACTTGCCATTGCCTGAACAGTTCCACCAATTTTAAATTTAATATTAGGTTTGTCTTGTGCATTTGTAAGAAGAATTCCGGTAAGAATAAAAAATGTGAAAAAATATTTGGAAATTTTGATCATTGAAACCCCTTTCAATTTTTATGATTTAACAAATTTAACCTTCTGAAAATTTGAGACTACAGATTATTGTTATTTAGATTCAAATGAATTTAATTGGTTTCAAAATTTTAATGTATAAAAAATATTATTTGTGTTCATAGATACTCCCGCCAATGAACTCACGAAGAACCGAATTTCCTGGGATCGGAGAATCATCTTCTACTGCAATAAATTGATCTAATAAATTTGAAACTCTTGCAGCTCTCTCATAAGCATCTTTTTTTAGAGGATTGTCTCTAAATTTCTTTTCCCACTCAACAAATTGATCATGCAATCTTGGTTTGTATAACGACAACTCATAAGGCATTGCACTGTTTACTATAAAATCTGCTCTATTTGCGTAAGGGATAATATGTCTTAACTCACTTGCTCTAACATAATGCCAATGTTCAAGTGTTTGAAGAGGATCATAAGCACGATGTACAGAATCTCTGAGCATTCTCCTCATTAATCTTATATCCGTCCATTGAATGTAATTGTCATCTTTATCTTTCATTTGAAGAATCGGTTCAATATAAATTTTAAATTTTACATCATTAGGAATATCTTTGCTAAAGTCGGGATATAAACCGTGCAAGCTATCAATTAATATAATCTCATTTTCCTTTAACTTCATAGTGGTCCGTTCTAAATATCTCTTACCCTCTTTAAAATCGTAATAAGGAATCTTTATCTCTTCACCTTGAGAAAGTTTTAACAAATGCTCATTTATCAATTTAAGATCTAAAGCTTGGGGAGTTTCAAAATCATAATCACCAAACTCATCTTTAGGGTGATCCTCAAGATCAAAAAAGTAATGATCTACGTTTAGTGTAGCAAATTTAAGTCCTTGTTTATTTAATCTCTCTTCAATTTTAGTTGTGGTAGTTGTTTTACCGGATGATGATGGACCACTAATAAAAACCATTCTAAGATTTTTACTTCTTTCGTTTATCATTTCAGCAGCCATATCTAAATCATCTTCATAAGCTGCTTCAGCTTCATGGACAATATGTGGAAATTCTTTATTTTCTACTCTTGCATTATAATCTGAAATTGTATTTAGTTTATTATCGGCAGCCCAATTTAAAACTCTCCACATTTTTGGCCACGGTATATTTTCATCCGGTTTTGATGCAAGCTTAGCATCTTCTTGACGTTTTCTATTCTGTTCATCACGGTAGATTATAAACTCTTTTGCAACCTTTGTATGCCCTTGTTTAATCAAAACTTTTTCAACAGCATCTTGAATTTCTTCAATATGAGGTGTATGATTTTCATCAAAAGTTTTTTCCAATAGCTCGATTACTTTATCTGCTAAAAATTCAGCTCGGGCTTTATCTCTTCCTCCGACTGAAACTGCTGCACGGTAGATAGCATTCATGATTCTATTTCTATTGAAAGGAACAGTCGTACCACTTCGTTTTATCACACCTTTAAATTTCATTTAATAGACCTCTTCATAAAATTTTATTTATTCTGGAACTCTCTTTAGAACCATAATTACATCAGTTAGCTTAATCAAAATATATTTTAGATTGTCTTTTAAGATGTAATGCTGCGACCAATTTTTTGAAAAATCTCCCATAATATCTTTGTTTAAAATTGCACCTTCTCTTTTTATAAAATCTTGACCAAAATCTGAGGGCAACTTAAATACATATTCATCATTGGTCCCGGGCATTAATTTATAAGTATTAAAATAATTTTGCTGTTTGCCTTTATCTAATAAGTATTCTTGCTGATCTGTAATTAAAACAAAACTATCTGAAAAATAATTTAATGGAATTTCTCTGGGAGAATTGTTCACTATTTTAATAATAATATTTTCAGGATTTATTTCTGCCCAAGCTAAAATATCGCTATCCATGGTTGGGCTGCTCTGATATTTAATCCCTTCAAATTCATCGTAGCTAATAATTATAAAATTATTTTCCTCTTCAGGTTTCATTTGAATACCAAAAAAATCATTGATTGGACTAGTTGTTCCGCAAGAGTAAAGGAATAAACTTACTAGAATAAATATTATTAATTTTTTCATTTATTCATCTCCTAATAATTTATCCTTCGTGCTTAACTTTAAAACCTTTTTGCATCCATTTTTTTGCAAGTATTAATCCAATTGGACTTATCATTGCAATAAAACCATAAATTAACCACATCGTTTCGGTATTAAGTTCAGTAACCGGTGTATCAGTTGGACAATACTTCATTAAGAACCAGCCTGAATAAAGACTTGTTATGACCTTTGTAAGGAACCAAGGAAATTGTCCAATCCCCATATAAATACCAGTCATATTTTTTGGTGCAATTTCAGCTACCCATTGAAGAAATCTTGGCTGCCACATTGCTTCACCAATTGTCATAATAACCAAATAAGCTATTAATGTTGTAAAGCTTGGTCCGAGGGCCAGAATAAAAGTAGGTGCTGCCATAACAGTTGTCCCCAAGATCATCATATTATAGGTATCCTTTTTAGATGTTAAAGCAGTAACCATTGGTGCAAGAATAAAAATCAAAATTGGATTAAGGTTTACAAAGAACTCAAAATTATCTCCTACAAATCCTTCAAAAGCTCTACTTGTATATTGAGGTATAGTAAGCCAGTTGTGTGCAAATAAGGTTTGAACGAATATTAGAATAAACACAAAATATAAAAATCGTAAATCTCTTAGAGGGAAATTTTTAATATAATAGACAAACTTTTCTTTAGCTGTCATTTCAGCCATTTCATCAACTTCTTCCTCTTTTGGGGAACTTTCTGATAAGTCTGCTTTAGCTTTGGCTATTGCTTTTTTAGTTATAATAAAATAAACAACTCCAATGCCTAACACAGTTAGTATCGCATAAACCCAAAATACCCCCGTTATATTAAAAGCTTTTCTAACCGGAGGAGAAATTATTCCAGGTAAAAATCCACCTAAGTTCATAAGCGCGTATAACATCGCATAACCCATTGCAGATGTTTTCTCATCAGTTAATTCTTTAACCCCAGCATAACAAGCCGGCTGATAAATTCCGTAACCCAAAATAATTCCGAACATACCAAGAATTGAAACAAGATGTGCGGAATTCCATAATCCAGGGACCCCGATCTCAGGTGATACAGTAAGCAGAATTCTACCGACAAACATTAATGAAAGAGCAATCAATAGTGATTTTCTTAAGCCAATCCAATCAACTGTTGCACCTAAGAAAAGCATTGCAATAGTAATGCCCGCTGTTAATACTCCTACCATTCTTCCGGCATCAATATCATCTAGTGCAATAAAATCATTGAAGAAAATTGCAAGTAGGCCAACAACCCCAAAATAAGTCAAGCCCTCTAATACGTAGGATAAATTAAGTCCTAGCAAAGCCCTTGAAGTATGAGCCAAATCAACAAACGGCTGTGTTAGTTCAATAATTGTTTTATTAAAAAAAGTCTCTTCCTTAACTTTCTCTGTTACCGATTTTCCTACAAATAAAGTTGCAAGGAAAGTAATTAGCGGAACTATAATTATTATTCCAAATACATAATATGGCAAATCACTTACTACGTAAGCAACAATAACTAAAATGGTAGTAAGAATGGATAAAGCCGTAAGGCCAAGAGAATTCATACCTTTCAAAATGGCTAACCTTGCCGTACCAAGTACTAAAAATATGTATAGAATTATTGCTAATCCAACAAAGACAACTAAAAGATCATTCATAAGCCCCCACTTTTTTATACAATATTTACTTCAGTATCTAAAATTATACTAAATTTTTCAAAAATCTTTGATTTAATTTCATCAGCAAGCTTTTGTATTTCTGATCCAGTGCCTGCACCGTAATTTACAAGAACAAGTGCTTGTTGAGAATGAACACCTACGTTGCCAACTCTTTTACCTTTATAGCCAGATTTTTCGATTAACCAACCTGCAGGTATTTTATATTGTGATTTCCCTATATTAAAGTAAACTAAATCTTTATGCTCAGATTTTAATTTGTGATACTGTTCTTCATCAACTATGGGGTTTTTAAAGAAACTACCAGCATTACCAATTTTATTGGGATCCGGTAACTTAGCCTCTCTTATTAAAACAACAATTTCCCTTAAAGCTTTTATATCAACTTTCTTTATTTTATTAACATTAATATAATCCTGAATTGCTCTGTAGGAGGTTTTTACTGAGTGCTTAAAATTTAATTTAATTCTTACTTTTGTTATAAGAAAAGTATTTTTCATTTCTCTTTTGAATATACTGTCCCTATAACCAAACTCACATTCAACCTTATTAAAAATTTTTTTTTCTGAAGTTTGTAAATCTATTCCTTCTAGCTCATCAAAAACTTCTTCAAATTCTACACCGTATGCGCCAATATTTTGAATTGGCGCAGCTCCGACAGTTCCGGGAATAAGAGAAAGATTCTCAATGCCGCCATAAGCCCGATCAACACAGTACTCAACTAAATCATCCCAAATCACTCCACTTCCAACTTCTAAATGAACAAAATCTTTATCCTTTTTAATTTCTCTAATGCCTATCATTTCTGATTTGAGCACGGTCCCATTAAAATCAGAAGTAAAGAGAATATTGCTCCCCCCTCCAAGAATTAAAGATTTTGTTTCATCATATTCATTTTTATTTAGATAATCGTGAATATCATCTTGAGAATGAAATTTGACTAAAGTGTTAGCTTTAACATCTAATCCAAATGTATTAAGTTTTTTTAATGAACAATTATTAATAATTTCCATTACTTAATAATTTCTCCAGTCAATTGTATTTATTGATTCACCGTTTGAAGTTAATATTATTGCACCTTCATAATCGGTTCTTTGGATTGTAATATTTCTTTTATTTAATTTTTTAATTACACTTTTAGAAGGATGCTTAAATTTATTCATTACTCCAGCACTAATAATTCCAATTTTAGGATTGACCAAATCCAAAAACGAATCGCTCGTTGAAGTTTTACTTCCGTGATGACCAACTTTTAGAACATCAGATTTGATAAATTCACTGTACCGGGACATCAAATATTTTTCCGCCTCATGTTCGGCATCACCAACAAAAAGAAAAGAAGTATTCCCATATACAAACTTAATTATACCACTCTTATTATTGCTATCAAAATTATTAAAAGAATAATTTGAAGTATCATTCAAAGTATAAACTTTACAGCCATCAATATCGAAAGATTCATTTGAATAGTATGAATAATTTATTTTCTTAAAATTAAGATAGTCTTCAAAAATACTATCCTTAACAGAGTTATTGTTTTTGGGTTTATATACTTTTTTAATAATATTTTTATTGATAAGTGAAATAGAACCTCCATAATGATCTGAATCTAAGTGAGAAATAAATGCATAATCAATTTCATCTATTCCTAATCTTTGAAGAAGCGGATAGATTACTCTTTCACCATTATCAAAATATTCTGTCGCATTGCCTGCATCAATAAGCGCGGTAGTGCCATTAGGGAATTTCAACAAAAATGAATCGCCCTGTCCAATATCTATATAAACAATTGATAGCAATCCATTTGGAAGGAGATTCTTATCATCAAGTTTAAGAAAATTAAACATGGTGAAAAGTAACAGTAAAATTATAAATGACAAGAGTATTCTTTTGTAAAATGTTTTCAACACAAAAAAGATGATTCCAAGAAAAATGTAAAATATTATTCCATCAACTAATGAGAAGTTATAAATTGGAATAAATGAAAATGATAAGTCTGAAGTTTGTCGAACAAAAAGATAGAGTATCTGAACAATTATTTCATTAACTGAAGCAAATATTGATGCTACCCAAATTGAAATGAGCGATATACTTAAAGTTAATATACCGATCGATACTATAATCCCAATTAAAGGAATAACAATTAAATTTGCAAAAAGCGAGACTAAACTTAATTTACTAAAATAAGTTAGTGTAAAAGGTAAAGTGCCCAATTGTGCCGAAAGAGAAACTGCGATGAAGAGTAAAACATTTTTTAAGTACTTATGAACTGATAAAGGTTTTATTTGTTCAGATATAATCGGGTATATTATCAGAATTGAAATTACGGCAGAAAATGAAAGTAGAAAACCTGGACTAAATAAATCATTTGGGTTTAATAAAAGAAGGATCAGCGCAGCTATTGTAATTGAGTTAAAGCCGTTTGTAGTTCTTGAAGTTAGCTTTGCAATTAAATAAACTATTGCCATTGTTGATGCACGAAAAACTGATGCATGTCCTCCAGTTATAATTAAGAAAAGCAAAATCCCAAATATTGTAAGTAGATATTTTATTCTGATATCAAATCTGCTAAGTAGCAAAAAAAATATGCCCGAAATAAACCCAACATGCAAACCAGAAACTGCCAATACATGTATTACACCAGAATTTACAAATGAATCCTTGACCTCATAATCAATGTCCGATCTATCGGCGAGTAAAATGCCTTTAAGTAAAGATGCAGAAGTTTCATCATGTAATTCTTTTAGTCTATCATCAATAATCCTTCTAACATTGAAAATCAAATTTGGAATTAAACTACTTTTATTATCAATTTTCTTGATCGATTCTAATTTGTAACAATTTATTACACCACTTATATTAATTGACTGCAGATATTTTTCATAATCAAACTCACCCGGATTTCTCTGATTTTTTGCTCTAGCTACCGTGCCAACAAAACTGATCTTATTGCCAATTTCTAATTCATTATAAATTGAATCAAGTGTATTAGTGGTATCCTTCCAAAAACTAACTAAGAATTTATGCTTGAAGTCAAACTCATTATTTTCATCATTAATGGAATCTAAATCGAGTACAAAAGAAATTTTACTCTTTTTTATTAAATCTATTTTTAAAATTTCACCGGTAACTTCTGCATTTCTAATTTTCGGTGTGGCAAAAGGATATTTTACATTATCTAAATTATTTACAAGTAAAAAGTATCCCCCAAAGAAAAAAACAAGAAAACCAATTAGTACGTGAGTTATTATTCTTGTTGATTTAATATTGAAAAGATATAATAATAACGCTAATAAGATTATGGGAAGAACTAGATAGTAATAAATTTCAGAGGGTAAATTTATAAGATGTTGAAAAAGGATTCCTAAGATAAAGAGAATAACAAATTTTATTATGGGGAAATTACGCACTAGTAAAGCTCCAGTATTGCGTCCTTTATATGTGATAAGTTTGTAATTCTGTCTTTAAGTCTTTCTGCATTCTTACCTGCAGAAATTGTTAAGGATGGATTCAAAGTGTGAGTTTTAATTGAAATATCTTCAAGATTCCCATGATCAGAACAAATCAGTAATGTAATATTATCAGGTAAGTTTTCAAGTATATAAAGAAGAAAACTATCAAGTACATTTAGTCTGTCTTTTAAATTCTCTTTATTTCTGCCATGACCTAAATGATCAGTCAAAAAATATTCAAATAAAGTGAAGTGATGTTGAGAAGCGAGTTTAAATAATCTTCGCGCTGCAGTTTCCGGTTTGATTATAGGTAAATTGTAATTAAGTTTATTTACCCAAAAGTCATTATCAATATCTGCACTTAAAGCATTTCCACTTCGTAAATCCGCCGGAGTTTTCAGTTTTACATTGCTTAACTGACAACTTAAACTTGTGACGCTAAGTCTCTTCTTCCCCGATTCTATATAATCAAAAAATATTTTGGGATAAGCATTTGCAAATACTACTTTCTTTTTCTTGTTTTTGAAACAGTTGAAAATATTCTGTTCCCTAATTATTGGAACGAGCATTGAATGTGGAAAAGGTCCAAAATGTTTACCCAAAACACGGCTGGCATTTAATCCGCAAAAAATTGAGGTTTGTCCCGTACCGCTTAAAGGTAAATCGGGTACTCCCATTAGAGGATCTGAAGGAAAAATAAATTTACCATCTTTGGAAATATTTTGATTTTCTAAATGAGGTATTGAATTGAAAACTTGCGTGAATGTTTTAAATCCATACTTAAAAAATGGATTGATTGACGGATCGGATTTTCCTATTCCTACGCCATCAAGAAATATGACTATTGTTGAATGCAATTTATAAAATCGTCTCTCCTAATAATTTAAATTACAAATATAATTATTTAGATTCCACTAAAACCGTTACAGGTCCTTGATTTATAATTGTAATCTCCATCATTGCGGCAAAAATTCCTTCTTTAACTTTATTAATTCCAAGAGTTTCCTTCATTCTGGAAGCAAACAAATTATAAAGTCTTTCTGCGTTTTCAGGTTTTGCAGCTTTATTAAAACTTGGTCTGTTACCCTTACGGGTATCCCCATAAAGAGTAAACTGAGAAATTAATAGAATTTCGCCGTCAATATCTTTAACAGAGAGATTCATCTTTTGATTTCCATCCTCAAAGATTCTCAAGTTGCAGCATTTTTCAACCATATAATCTATTTCATCTTCTGTATCATCCTCGCTTATGCCAAGGAGCAAAACCATTCCATCATTAATTTTTTCATAATAATTTACCGATTCAACTTTTACCGATGCACGTGATACTCGCTGCACTAAAGCTCTCATAATATTTCTCCATAAATCACTCTATCAATATTTTGATAATCTTTAACTATAGAAATATTTCCAAATCCATTTCCCTTCATTATCTTTTGAATATCCTCCGATTGACCAAAACCAATTTCAAAAAATAATTTTCCATTAGGCTTTATTAGAATTTTTGATTTTTCAGAAATCCATTTGTAAAAACTTAATCCATCTTTATTATCTGTCAATGCCTCTTTGGGTTCAAATTCTCTCAGTTCCATTTTTAAATTATTATAGTCATTTAAAGAAATATAGGGTGGGTTTGAAACCACAACATCAAACTTTGTGGTATTTCTATTTATGAAGGATAAAAAATCTATTTGTTCCAAAACCAACTTTTGCTCAACATTATTTTTTTTGGCATTCTGCTTTGCAACAACTATCGCTTTCTCACTTTGATCAATACCATTTATTGTGGAATTTGGTAAATTTTTAGCTAAACAAACTGCTATATTTCCGCTTCCCGTTCCAATATCTAAAATATTAACTTTGTCTTGAGAATTGTAAATATTAAGGATCTCTTCAACGAGGTGCTCAGTTTCAGGTCTCGGAATTAAAACATTTCTATCAACCAAAAAATCAAGACCATAAAATTGAACAGACCCGATTATATATTGTACCGGTTCTCTTTTTCCGCGTCTCTTTATCAATTCACGATATTTATCAACTTCATTATCTTTAAGCGGCTGATCAAATTTTAAATATAAATCCATCCTTTTGCACTTAAGAATATGGGCAAGAAGTAGCTCGGCATTAATCCTGGGGGATTCCACACCTTTCTTTTCCAAGTAGCCTGCAGAAAGTTCAATTGTATTTAATATGGTAAGCATAATGATTTAATGTATGCCAACTTGATATATCTAATTGCCAAATTATTTTCGAAGGAAATTACGGATCTATGTACAATCAAGATCCTTTGTAAATTTCGACTATATAATCAGCTACTGCTTCTGCTTCTTTTGGTTTTAATCCCTGATTAGGCATTGCAGTATACTCAGGATTAACCTTAACCGGATTTAAAATAAAATCAACCAATGCGTCACGCTTGCCTTCATACTTTGGAAGTACATCATTATAAGGAGGTCCAACAAGTTTAGTATCAAATCTATGACAGGCGATACATTTGGCATTATAAATATCTTCTCCGCTTATCACAACAATTTCTTGTATTCCGGCTTTATCCTTAATTTTTGCGACATACAGTTCATAGGCTTGATTTAGTTCTCTCATTTCAGTCTTACTTGTTGTATCGAAGGCTAATTGGTCTTTATATATTATAACTGAAAATAAGAGTAAGAAAACGAATAAAGCTGAGCCACCAAGATTAGTTTTTGATTCTTTATACATAATGTAAAACATAATGCTAATTATTAGCATAAGTCCTAAGCCAATACCAGCAGCAATAAAAATCGAAAATGATAAAGAAATATCTGGTATGCTTAATACACTTAAAACAAAAATTAAAGGCTGAATGAATGTAAAAATCAATCCGGTTTTAAGAGCAAAAGTTTTAACATAATCTAAATATTCTTTATCATGGGGTTCAGCTTCTCTCTTGAAATATTTAAATATTATCAAAGCACAAGTAATTGCAAATGAGAATGAAATAAAAAATAGAAAATAAATTAACGTATTAGTCGACAATAAAATATTGAAAACTGAACTATCGTTTGTCCACCTTGATGAATCTGTAATTAATTGTAATACACCTACTAAGATATAAATTACAACAGCTAAAAGAATAAACCCTATTGTACCGGATTTTGATAATAGCTTACTATTACTCTTCTGAAAATTCTCAAACTCTCGTACTATGTTGTCGTTACTAGCCTTATCTATATTAACCAAATTAAAAATATTTTTTAATCTAAAACTATACTTATAGGTATAAATATAAATTAAAGCAACTGACAGCAATATTAAAGTGAATAAAAGATTTGAGTTAACATTTATATCTGCACTTAAAAGTAATTGGCTTAAAAGAAACATTAAACTTAAACTAGGAATAACACCTAATGCCAACGCCATCACTTTATTTCCTGTGAACATGTCAATCAGCTCACTAGAAAAAATTAGATCATTTCTATTACCCGTTTTCTTACCTTTTGAGAAATGCATGATTGAAAATAGGGTTGTACTCATCATAACACTTAAATAAGGCAATAAAATCATAAGTGTTACAAAAAGTAAATACTTAAGAAGTAAAATATTTGTCGGCGACTGTGGAAAAACGATATTTTCAAGTATATCCATTAAATAATATTCCTAAATAAAATTATCTGAATAATTAAATAATTTTTTCTAACGAAATTACAATCAATACAAATAGTACATATGCATTAATCTGAAAAAAAGATTTTTTATAAATTTCTCTTCCATTTTTGAGCATTACTTTTGAAGAAAAATATAAAGTTATCAAGCCCGCAAGAATCAAAAATAAATTTGAAATAATACTTACAGATAAATTTGATAAATAAATTAATGAACTGGAAAAAACCAATATTACTATCCATGCAAAAGTAATCTGCGAAATTTGTTTATACGAAAATAAATTAGAGAGTGTAGGAAAACCAGCTTCTCTATATTGGTGATCATACATTAAAATTAATAACCAAAAATGAGGAATCTGCCAAATAAACATAAAAGATGCTAATGCTAAAATCTGGTTATCAAAAAGTCCTCCTCCTGATGCAACCCAACCGATTACTGGTGGTAATGCTCCAACGAGAGATCCAGGAATAATGGCAAAAGCTGTAAACTGTTTTAATGGTGTGTAAACCCCATTATACCAAACAAGTGTAAAAAGTCCTAATAACAAGACCGTAATGCTGTGCAATGCTAGTATAGTTGAACCAATTAAAATTAAAATTAACGAAATAAATAAAGCATTAAAAGCTGAGATTCTTCCAGATGGAATTGGTCTAACTTTAGTCCTTTCCATCTGATAATCAGAGTTTCGTTCTTGATATTCGTTCAATGCAGAGGCACCGCTAGCTAAAATTAATACTCCAATTGTAGGGAGTAAAAAATCCAGATTAATAGTTCCACTGTATAAAATAAAACCTACATAAGTTGTAACGGAAACAAAGAAAGTAATACGAAATTTAGTCAATTCAGATAAAATTCCAACAAATTCACTTAACTTACTTTTTTGAGTAATCTCACTTTTAGAATAATATGTTGTAGTGTTTATTGGCATAATTACTTTATAATTAACGAATCTGTAACTTCAATAGCTTTATTAGGTGAAACACTATCATACCAAACTTGATATTTGTCTTCCGGCATAACAACAACCTTTGTGTACATGGCTGAATGTTCTAGACCACAATACTCAGCGCAAGCAATATTATAACTACCTTCTTTTTCAGCTGTAAAAACTAAATATTGCTCCGAACCGCCAATTACATCCTGCTTAACTCTAAATGCAGGTATATATAATGAATGATTAACATCCGCAGATATCATGTTTAATTTTACAGGTTTATTAATGGGAACATAAAGTGTATCGAGATTAGCTCCATTTTCATAAATAAAATCCCAGTCCCACATTCTGCCGGTTACATTAATCTGCATAGCATCATCCGGAATATTTTTAAAGTCTTTATATCCAATAAAACCATAATAAAACATAGCCATTACCAAAATTAAAGGAATGACAAACCAGATTGTTTCTAAGAGAATACTTCCATGAATATCAACCGGTTTTGCCCCTTTTTTTCTGTTGTATTTGATTACAAAGAATACCATAGTTGCAGATATTCCAAGTAAAAAAATTAGAGAAACAACAACGATAAAAATCATTGCTGAATCTACAGTTTGAACATATGAAGTTGGATTCGAATTCATAAAATCTATTACCTATAGAAATAATCAAAAAATGTTAATGTAAAAATTGCTAACAAAGTAAATCCGCTAATTCCCAGAAATATTCTAAAAATTGGATCTTCAAACTTTATATGCATAAAGATATTTATAACCAAAGCAGATTTTATTGCAGCAATCGTTAAGGCTATTGCTAGAGTATACTCACCTAAGTTAATACCTGCGACTGTTACGGTTATTGAGGTCAAAGCAATAAGACTTATCCAGATTAAAAGATATGTACTATATCCAATATGATGATCTTCATGGGTTTCATTGTCTTGCATCAAAATCTCCTAGTGAATTAAATAGAATAAGGGAAATAAGAAAATCCAAATTAAATCTACTAAATGCCAATAGAGGCCAGCATTCTCAAGTTTAACATAACTGTCTTTATTAACTGAACCGGTGAAAATAAATCCTAAGACTATGGATAAAAATACCAGTCCAATAATAACGTGCAATCCATGTAATCCGGTCATTATGTAATAAAGGCCATAAAATAAAATTTGACCGTCTGGTAAATTCATCAAGGTCTCACTTCCCGGATAAATTCCATGATGAATTTTTTCTGACCATTCAAAAAACTTATTAACCATAAATGCAAATGCAAGTATGTTGGTCATCAATAAAAGCATAATACTTAAATTTTTGTTTCCCTTCTGCAAGGCAGCAATTGATAAAGCAACGGTTAGACTACTTGTAAGAAGAATAATTGTATTTAGTGCACCGACAGTAGTATTTAATGCTAAGGCTGCAACTCTAAACTGATCAATATATTCATGACGATAAACCGCATAAACTAAAAATAATCCCCCAAAAAGAAGAAGTTCTGTGAAGAGGAATAACCACATTCCCATTCGCGCACCAACATCATCACGGTGAACTTCGTGTGAAATATCTGCAGTATGATTACTCATATTCTTCTCCCTTTGGTACATATTTCATGGTTTTAAGCTGACTAAAATCGTAAGGCTCCTTAGTGATAATTGGAATCTCATGAAAATTTTCTAATGGCGGTGGTGATTCAATGTGCCACTCTAAGGTAACGCCACCCCAAGGATTAGCTTCAGCTTTTTCACCACTTAGTAATGCTGAGATTAAATTATATATTATCAAAACTATTACAATAAGCATCAGCCAAGAACCAATAGTAGAAATCAATTGAAGATTTGTAAACTCAGGTAAGTAATCATAATATCTTCTCGGCATTCCCATATAGCCCAGAATAAACTTTGGGAAATAGAGTGTATTGAATGCAATAAAAAATAACGCCGCATTAAATGTGGCTAATTTTAGATTGTACATCTTTCCAGTCATTTTAGGGAACCAATAATAAAGAGCGGCAAAGAATATTGTTCCGGTGCCGCCAAACATTACATAGTGAAAATGTGCTACCACAAAATATGTGTCATGAACATGAACATCTGTAACAAGAGCACCAAGCACAAGTCCTGTTAAACCGCCAATTGTAAATAAAAATATAAAACTCATTACCCAAAGGAATGGCGGTTTTGGATCAATAGAACCTTTGTACATTGTTGCAACCCAATTAAAAACTTTAATTCCACTTGGTAATGCAACTATAAATGTTAAGAACGAAAATATTATTGCAGCAGTTTGACTAATTCCACTAGTGAACATATGGTGTGCCCAAACCAAATAACCAACAAAAGCAATAGCTAAACTTGACATTGCAATTGCTTTGTAACCAAATATTGTTCTTCTAGCAAAGGTTGGAATAATTTCCGACACAACTCCCATTGCCGGCAAAATCATTATATAAACTGCAGGGTGTGAATAAATCCAAAACATATGCTGGAATAAGATTGGATCACCACCTAAAGCTGGATCAAAAATTCCGACACCGAATAATCTCTCAAGCATTACTAATAAAATTGTAATTCCAATTACAGGAGTTGCAATTACTTGAATCCATGCAGTTGCGTATGTTGACCATACAAATAACGGCATTTTAAAATAAGTCATACCCGGTGCACGTAACCTGTGAACCGTAGTTATAAAATTGAGCCCAGTCAATATTGATGAAAAACCAAGAACAAATGCAGCAAATATTGCCAAAGACACGTTTGTATTAGTTCTTACAGAATATGGGATGTAAAAAGTCCAACCAGTATCAATTGGTCCGCCTTCTACAAATAAAGAAACTAAAACTAATGCTGCACCAATAAGATAAATCCAATATGATAGCAGATTAAGTCTGGGGAAAGCTACATCTTTTGCTCCTAAATGAATAGGAAGAAAAAAATTACCAAACACAGCAGGAATACCCGGAATGATAAAGAGAAATATCATTATCACACCATGAAGAGTAAATATTGTATTGTAAAGCTGAGCATCCATTATGGTTCTTCCAGGAGCAATTAGTTCAAGTCTCATTAATACACCAAGAATAACCCCGACAAAAAAGAATAATGAAACAGTAACTAAATACATAATCCCAATTCTTTTATGATCGGTAGTAAACAGCCAAGACATAATACCAGTAGCTTTCTTAGTCGTTCCCTCTTCTAAAAATGATTTATTTGAAATAGCAATTGTACCGTTTGCCATTAATACTCCTTTGTAGCTAATTTTTATTAAACTTAATTAAGTTTTCTTTTTTCTAATCACTAAAACTAAAAATATTGCTAAAACTCCTAACAACATTAACGAACCAATAATTCTTGTTATGTTCAGTGCGTATCCCCTTCCTTCGGGATCGTAACTAAAACAAAATTGCAGCATTTTTGCAACTGTAGGATTAGTCTTTCCGGCTTCAGCATCAAGAAGAGCCATTTTAACATCAAACTGATTAAACTGTGAACCAAAAATATATCTGGATATTTTTCCCTTTGGGGTAATAGTAATCAATCCGCCAGGATGTCTATATTCATCACCAATCTTCTTAAATTTAAATCCTGCTGACTTAGTAACTTCGTCAACAGTTAATGAATCACCGACTAAAAATGT
>CAYXXW010000024.1:0-19096 GCA_964469115.1 uncultured Melioribacteraceae bacterium | reverse complement strand
GCCCACCCGCTTGAGGTTCTATAACCTTCTACTTTATTGTTATCAATAATATTGACATAAGATTCTAACGTAGCATCTTGCAAGCCGTGAAATAAGTCTATCAGTATTTTAGGAGATTTCCCTTTTGGGAATCGATACTTATGAAAACCACTTCTTTGTGAAGTAGTTAACTCTACATTAATATCATGATCTGTTAGGGAAACCGAATAGTATCCGGGTGATGCTTTTTCGCTATGGTGATTAAATCTTGATCTGTATCCTTCATCCGGATTATCTTTTGATCCTGGTTTAAATATATTTTCCCCAATAAATGGCATAAATAAAATATCACCATAATCGGCAACTCCTGTTCCACTGAGATGTGTATGACTAAATCCAATAATTGAGCTATCGGATGAATGGTATCCCGATGTCCAATCCCAGTCCTTCAATCCTGTATCCGGACTTAATTGCATCATTCCAAAAGGAGCACTGGCTCCCGGATATGTGTGACCATGCCCAGCAGTACCAATAAATGGATTAACATACTTTGTATAGTCAATCTGCGAATTTATTGATCCAATAAAAACAAAAAATAATATCTGAATCCAACACAGAATTTTCATCTAAACCTCCTTAGTGAAATTAGATATTATTACAGTTAACAATTTTTTCATTATCAATAATCAAACAGTCTTAATATTAAACAAATAGAGACACTAAAATTGATTCTTGAGTAAATATGGTTTTGATTTATATAAATTGATAATAAGCTCTCCAAATAGTGTGTTAGCCCAAGCAAACCAAGATCGAGTAAAATTTGTTGGGTCATCTTTATGAAAAGTCTCGTGCATAAACCCTTTTCCGCCATGTGTTTTTTTTAGCATCGAAAGACATCGAATTATTTCATTATCATCATTACTTGTGAGTGCTTGCATGATTATTGTCATTGGCCATATCATATTTAATCCTACGTGCGGTCCGCCTATTCCTTCAGCAAACTTTCCTGAAAAATAATAAGGATTATCATTGCCAAGAATAAATTTTCTAGTGTTAATATATATGTCATCTTTCATATCTAAACAGCCTAAATAACTTAATGAAAGGAGGCTTGGAATATTAGCATCATCCATAAAAAGTTTATTCCCATATCCATCAATTTCGTAAGCAAATATTTCGCCATAGTCTAAATAATTACTAATTGCATTTTGCTTGGTACTGGCTTCTACTTCATCGGAAAGGTTTATGCAGGCATTAGCAAATTCATTATCGTTAATAACAGTATTGAATATTTCAGCAACTTGTCTTAATGAAACAACTGCAAATAGATTTGAGGGAACTAAATATCCAAAAATACAGGCATCATCCGAAGGTCTAAAACCAGAATTTATCATCCCGTTTGGTTTTGTTGGATTACCATAACCGCTTAATGGAAGGGTGTCTGTTGAGACTGCGGTTGTTCTTTGAAATTTATAAGGTCCTAAATTTTCTTTTCTTTGCTGCTCAACAAATGTCTTGTAGATCATCTTCATTGCTTCAACCCAAGTGGTATCAAAAAGTGAAATGTCTTGGGTTTCTTTCCAATAACCATGAGCTAAACGAATGGGATAACACAATGAATCAATTTCTCATTTTCTTTCATGCAATTCGGGTTTCATATCTGTTAAATCCGATTCCCATTGGCTGCCTTCATTAGAATAATTAAAAGCATTGGCATAAGGATCTGTAAGTATACATTTAGTCTGACGATTTATTACTCCTTTAATTAAATTTTTGAGGGTTCATCTTTGTTCACTAGAGGTAAATATGGCCAAACTTGAGCTGTTGAATCACGAAGCCACATTGCTTCGATATCTCCTGTAATTACAAAAGTATCATGTTTTCCATTCTTCTCCTCATATCTGACTGTTGTGTCCAAAGTATTAGGATAACAGTTCTCAAACATCCAGGCTATTTCCCTATCCGAAATCACCTCTTTTACTTTTTAATAATTGATTCAACGGCACTACTGACAAATTTTCTTTCATTAATTTTCGGCCGATTTGATATATAGTCTGATTTGCCAAAGTTAATATTAGCCCCGTTTATGCCGGTAATCGCTGTGCCCGAAATGATAAGTGAACTTTTAATAAATTTCCTTCTTGTTAATTTATTTGTCATAACTGTCAGCCAAAGTAATAATTTTTAATTCGTTAATAAAATTTTGTGGATTTAATTCTTTGTCAGCAGTGAACATTATTTTTCTGTTTTCATCCGGAGAAAGATCAAAATAATTATCAGAAAAAAAACCTTCTATTTCACAATTTATATAGACGTTTTTGGCTAAAACATTTGAAGTAAGGTTGATTTCAAATTGGTTTAGGTTTAGGTCAATTTCAGAAACTTCAAATTTGACTTCAGGACTTGGCAAAACGAGATTTTTGGGAAGAACAAAATAATAAAGATCACTGTCAATCCAATTTCCTTCACTATCGTATAATTCACTTTTTAGGAAAATATTATTTAGTTCGTTTCCTTGAGTAATTCCGGTTTGATTTACTGTTAGATAAACTTTACTTGTATTACCTTTAATTAAAATTTCTTTATCATTTTTATATAAAACATTACCATAAAAATTAGATACTGTAAGATTTAGTTTTGCGTTCTTATCTTCCAAACCGTCCGATATAATATAAATATCGATATCATCATTATTTTTGAAGGTAGATACCTTATTTTTTTTGAAGGATTGTTTTGCCTTGTAATGAAGTGCTTTCCACTTTCCGTAATAGTCTATGCTCGACCAAGATGCCACAGGCCAGCAATCATTCATCTGCCAATAGAGAGAGCCCATGCAATAAGGCATATTTCGCCTATGTGCTTCCATCCCCATACCTACTCCGCGAGCTTGCAAAAGTTGACCAACATATAAAAACATTTCAAAGTTTTTTGGAGGTTTATAATCACAGAAAAGATATTCCTCAATTGTAATATTACCTATGCTCGAACGCTGATGTGAATTCATTACATCCGAATTAATACTCCAATCTTTATCATTAGTATATTTTTTTACGGAACTAAATTCCGGGAAAGATTGAAATCCATACTCGGACATAAATCTTGGAATCTCTTCTTGGTAGCTAGAAAAAGGCTTCTTATCCCACCAAACATCCCAGTAGTGTCTATCTCCGGATTTTCCATCCTCCAGTTTTCCCAAGCCGGCACTAGGTGACGATGACCAGTATAATTTTTGAGGATCAAGATCATTTACAATTGATGGTAACAATTCATGAAATACTTTTTCATATGCATTCCAAATAATATCTGCAGTTTTTGTTCCATATTTTTCAATGGTTTCTTCTTTCCACCCCCAGTTATTCCAAGCTGAGAGAATTTCGTTATCTCCGCACCACAAAGCTATACATGCATGATTACGCAGACGTTTAACATTCTGAATTGCTTCTTGTCTAACATTTTCTACAAATTCCTCATTCCCCGGATACATTGCACAAGCAAACATAAAATCCTGCCAAACTAAAATTCCATATTGATCGCATAAATCATAGAAGATTTCCTTCTCATATATTCCACCTCCCCAAACCCGAAGCATATTAAAATTTGCATCAACAGCAACTTTTATTATTCTTTCGTAGTCATCATTTTTAACGCGATTTAAAAATATATCTTGAGGAATGTAATTAGCCCCTTTCATAAAAACCGGGTGATCATTTAGTTTAAAATAGAAGCTTTTGCCAACACTATCCTCTTGCTGCACTACTTCAAGGGTTCTCATGCCAATATTTTTTTGTTTAGAAGATAATATCTCAGAATCTTTTGTTATTTGTACTTCTATATCATAAAGTTTTTGTTCGCCTAATCCGTTAGTCCACCAATGTTTAGGATTTTTAATTTCAAAAGGGACACTGATTGTATTTGTTCCCTTTTTTATTTGCGCCTTTTCTTCAAACTGCTTTTCAGAATCTACAAAACCATTAATTATAAATTCACCATTTTCTAAGGATTCAATCTCAATATCAGCTGTTAAATTGGCTTCATTATCGCTAATCATATTTTGAACAATATTGAGATCTTTAATTCTCAAAATATCCCATGCCTGAATTAAAACTTCTTGCCAGATTCCACAGCTTACTAATCTTGGCCCCCAATCCCATCCAAAATGATACCCGGCCTTACGAGAAAACACACTAACTTTTTTATTCCCTAATCCACCTAACTCAGATTGATCATTAGAAGAAAAAGAAAGATCATAATCAAGCTCTTTCATTTTTTCCAATCCAACCTTTATAGGAGAGTGAAAAATGATTTTTAATTCATTTTCGTTAAGCTTTAAAAATTCTTTGCAATTTACTTCCCAGCCAACAAACATATTATCCGCTCGTAGAATAATCTTATCATTTAAATAAACATCAGCATATGTATCCAATCCTTTAAAATTAATATTGACCTCATTTTTCTCAAGAATATTTTCATCAACATTAAAACTGGTCTTGTACTCCCAATCTTTCTTATCAATCCACTGTAGTTCATGTTCATTCATTCGATAAAATGGATTGGGAATTAATTTATTCCTCATCAAATCGGTATGGATATACCCAGGAACTTCTGCTCTGTACCAGAGAGTGTCGCCAGTATCTCTGAAAAGCCAATTCTGATTTATTTCTAATTCAATTAAGTTTGCTTCTTTCTGACATGACATTAAAACAACTCCCAAAACCAAAAGATAGATGACCTTTAATAATATTCTTTTCATAAGCTGGGATTACTATTTCACTAAATAAGCTTTTACTGTTTTATTATAATTTCCACTTATTACTCTTATAAAATATACTCCGGAAGGATTCTGAGAGGCATTCCACCTGAATGTATGTGTACCGCTATTAAGCACATCTTTAAATAAGCTTTCTACTTTACGACCAATAATATCATAAACAATTATCTCCGTATAATTTATTTCTGAAGTCTGGAAAACAATATTTGTCTGCGGATTGAATGGATTCGGGTAAATACTGAAATCATAATTATTACTTAACAATTCATCTTCAAAATTCTCCACTGAAACAATGTTAGCGGAATCTTCTAAATAGAATGTATAAGAAATTCCTCCTTTGGCAAACCACGATTCAGAAAGCGCTGTTTTACTAAATTTATAACCATAGCCATTGGATCTAGCTGGATCGTGAACTAACGGATTCCCTTCATTATCAAATCCGGCAAGCATCATTAAGTGTCCTGTATATAAAGGTGGACCTACCGACATCACTATTCTGCCATTAGCTGCAAGCACATCATATGCATCACTCCAACTCCGATATCTGGTTACTGCACCATTAAGGTTATATTCGGCAGCATTCTGGACTGCTCTTGGCCACATTCCGTAAATGCCCCATTGAGGATCGTAGTTATCCATTGCAAATTGCCGGGGATCAACTTCAATATCAAAACTGCGAAGTACCATTGAAACTGAAGTTGGCGAACAGATATCTCCTCCAAAGTTATCGTCAATTGCATATTGATAAAAATGTTCCGTCTGAATAAAAATTTCAGGAGGAATATCATTTACTATATTACTAATATTAACTCCGTCCGTGGTTCTTTGGTCGCTAACAGAAAAACTTAATTTATGAATAGAAGGAGATGGTTCATTCATATTTGTTCTTTCCATCTCAACTTTAAATTGCCACTTATTATAGAATGAATTCAAAACAACATAATCATAGTCAATCTTTCCGCCGGTAAAGTTTGTTGTGCCATATGAGCTCCAAATATATTCTTTCCAATAGCCAACTGTGAGCCAGGGAGACCAGCTGTCTTTGTAAAATCTCATCAGTACTCTAAAAGAACTATTATCATTTGGCGTATGACCGTTCCAGGATGGGAGACCTCTATCAAATGGATAAAAAGAAAAGTCTTCATTAAAAATGACAGAACCATTTGTCAATCCCTCAGATAGAATTATTTGTTTACCGTCGGTGCTAATTTCTGTTCCGTTCATACTTTCAATTTTAGAAATGAGGTCTTCTTTTTCATAACTGAAATATTGATCGGGGTATGATTGTCCAAGAGCCAAGTTACAAAATGCAAATAAACAAAAAACTATGCTTCTAATCATTTAGCGATAATCCTTATACTTAAAATGAAGTAACGAAAGAATAAACATCTATAGTAAATAAATGGTAATCTTTTCAAAAATAACTAATTATAAAATAAAAGAATTTTCTATTAATATATTTTATTAAGTTCACTTTTTAATAGGGATTTAAATGAACAGCCGAGTAGTAGTAATTTGCTAAAATTCTTAAAAGATTTATTAAACCTTTATCACATGCCCTCACCCACAACTAAAGTTTATCTAAATATGGTTTGGTACTGAATTAAAGTCTAATCTACTATTACTAATGGAATTGCCACAGATTATTTTTATCTTTGCAGAGAATCAAAATCAAACATATTACACAAATGATAAAACAGAAAGATAAAATTATGAAAAGATTTTTAATCTTAATTGTTGCTTTAGCCTCATTAAGTTTTTTAATGATCGGGTTCTTTAACAATGACACGTCTAGTAGTGAAAAAATTTATAAACAGTACTGCGCAACCTGCCATGGTTCCAATTTTCAAGGGGGAATGGCTAAGAGCTTAGCAGACGATAAATGGCAATTTGGCAGTAGTGAAAAAGAAATTGCCAATAGCATTAGTAATGGTATTATCGAAAGTGGAATGCCTTCATTCAATAATGTGCTTTCCGAAGATCAGATTGTTAACCTAGTTGATTTTATTAAAAGCAAAGCCGAACCTATTGAATCCCCAGAATATAAAGTTGAAGATATTATTGAAACTTTTGACTACCAATTAAAAGTTGAAATGATTACCGATAAAGTCGATCAGCCATGGGGAATTGCCTTTATATCCGAAAATGAAATTCTTGTAACCGAAAAGCCGGGCGAGTTAAGACTGATTAAAAATGGGAAAATATCCGATCCTATTGCAGGAACTCCAAAAGTAAGATATGCCGGACAAGGAGGTATGCTTGATGTTGCAGTTGACCCAGATTATAGTAGAAATGGCTGGATTTATTTATCATTCAGTCATGATATTGATGGCAAAGGCATGACTAAATTGGTGCGGGGAAAAATAGAAGGAACCAAATGGACTAATGAACAAACTATTTTTCAAGCAGCTGAAGAACATTATATAGATTCACGGCATCACTTTGGCTGCAGAATTGTATTTGATCAAAAAAGACATCTATTCTTCTCAATTGGTGATAGAGGGAAAAGAGAACAAGCGCAAGATTTAAGCAGACCAAATGGCAAGGTTCATAGAATAAACCTTGATGGTACAATACCAGAAGATAATCCATTTTTTAATGAACAAAATACCGTTAAGAGTATTTTCTCATATGGCAATAGAAATGCACAAGGATTGGCCATACATCCGGAAACCGGAGAACTTTGGGAGAGTGAGCATGGACAAAAAGGTGGGGATGAAATTAATATCATTGAAGATGGGAAAAATTATGGCTGGGATAAAGTAACTTACGGAAGGAACTATGATGGCTCAGTAAGTTCAGAGGAAGTAAAACTACCCGGAATGGAAGTTCCTATAATTTTTTGGCGTCCTTCTATTGCGGTATGCGGAATTGATTTCATGAGCGGGGATCTATTCCCTAAATGGAAAAATCATTTAGTTGTTGGTGCTCTGAAATATGAAGAGGTTCGTATTTTAGATGTTGAAGACAATAGAGTTATTCATCAAGAGATTATTTTTAAGGATGGGGGCCGAGTAAGGGACATTTCTGTTTCACCAGCAGGGGCAATTTATCTGGCATTAAATTCGCCCGATAAGATTGTTCGGCTTGTTCCGGATAATTAAGATTGTTAATAGATGAAGTTGTTTTCCTTTTTCATGGTCATCATAATATTTAAATTTATAAATATTGATGCCCAAAATAAAATTGATTCCTCCCTAACTTATACTACCGACTCGATAATTGTGGAGTCGACCCGCTACTTACTGCCAATAAACAAAGCTCCTTTTTCTATTGAACTTGTTGATTTAGAGACCATCCAAAATAATGTAAATCAAACTTCACTATCTGATATTTTACAATCACAATCTGGCATTTTTGTCAGTAATAGAAATAATTTATCTCAAGGCGATAAAATATCCATACGAGGAATTGGGACAAGAGCACAATTTGGAATTAGAGGAATAAAAATATTTTTGGATGGAATCCCTCTAACATTTTCAGATGGTCAATCCCAATTAAACAATCTTGACATTGATGATATTGAAACAATAGAAATATTAAAAGGCCCAAGTTCGGTTTTATATGGCAATGCGCTTGGCGGCGCTATTATAATTAAAAGTAAGAGACAACCAGAAAGAGGTCTTAACGTAACGCCTAAAATTACATTAGGAAGTTTCGGATTTAAAAAAATCAGTTTTAACTCCGCTGTTGTATGGGGAGATAAGATTCATATTAAACTAAACGGTTACTCTGCTGATCTAGATGGATTCAGAAATCACTCTGAGTCAAAGTTTTATGGTTTAAATTTTATTTCAAATTTTCAGTTTTCAGAAAAAATAAATTTGTCTTTTATCGGTAATTATTACAATTCACCTTACTTGCTTAATCCAAGTACACTCAACAAAATTGAATCAAAAGATAATCCTACCAACGTGCGAACCTCTGTTGCTAGATTTGGACTAGCAAAGAAAGTTGACCAATTACAAAACGGGATTGTTTTCGATTATATTTTATCAAAAAACTCCAAAATTAAATCAACTATCTTCTATGTAAACAGATCACTTACGAATTCAATTCCTGGAAGATTTATTCAGTTAAAAAGAGATTTTGGGGGAATAAGAATTGAGATTAATAATAATACCCATTTCATTAACAATGAATTGTACTCAGTAGTTGGATTTGATTACGAATTCCAAAACAATAAAAGAAAAGAATTTATAAATGAAGGAATTGAGGAGTCTGAAAAAGTTAACCCGACTAGAATTTTTGAACAAATAATTTATTCTGAAAAAATAATCGATCAAAATGAGAAAGTTAACAGCATTGGCTTCTTTTCCCATATTCAGTATAAGTTGGCGGACAACTTTTCAGTATTCACCGGCTTAAGGTATGACCAGTATCTATTTGAGGTAAAGGATAAAATTAAGTTGAACAATTCATCCCATTCAGATAAAATTGACATGAACAATACCAGTCTTATGTTGGGAATAAATTATAATCTTTTGCATGATTTCATACTTTACGGAAATTTTTCGACTGGTTTCCAAACACCAACAACAAACGAGTTAAGCAATAATCCGTTTGAAAACGGAGGTTTTAACAAAAGTCTTAAACCGGAAAAAGTGAATAATTTTGAAATTGGACTTAAAAGTTGGTGGGAACAATTAAGATTACTCTCCTCACTTTCAGTTTACTATATGAATTTTACTGACTTACTTATTAGTTACCAAACAGAGACAGAAGAAAATTACTACCGTAATGTTGGTAAGGCCAATAATATTGGGGCTGATATACGTCTGGAATTTAATGCTTCAGAAAATTTAAAGGTGATTTCTGCATATAGTCTGATGAATTTTAGATTTTCAGATTATATTATAACACAAGGATTAGACAAGAATATTGTAGATCTTCAATTAAAAAATAAATTTGTCCCTGGCATTCCAAATGATAGAATTTCATTTGTTGTACAAAATTATTTTTCGAATAATTTTTATTTATCATTACATTTCAACTATGTAAGTCAATACTTTACTAATGATTTTAATGGGCCAATTGATAACGGCTCATCTGAGAAAAAAGAGTTCATCAATAATGATTATTCTACCCTCGATCTGAATACTAATTATAGAATTGAATACGAAGGATATTCCCTTAAATTAAGCTTTAAGCTAGAAAATATTTTTAATGAGAGATATAATGGTTCAGTTGTACCAAATGCATTTGGCAAAAACTTCTTTGAACCTGCTCCGGGCAGATCTTATTTTATTGGCATGGCATTAGTTCTATAATCATTCTAATGATATACTACTTTTTATACCCAAAAACTCTTCAAATAAATTGTAGAATTTTTCGGGCTCTTCCAAATACGGATTGTGACCACTATGTTCAAACATCACAAATTTTGCTTGTGGCATAAACCGTTTATACTGAACAGCATATTCGGGTGTTGATACTCCGTCATATCTTCCGGCAACAATTAAAGTTGGTGATTTTACATTTTTAAGTTTCCTTCTAAAATCCAACTCAATCATGCTTCCGCCAACAAAAAAATCCGCGTCTCTCCCTATTATTGCATAATAAACAGCTGTGTTCATTCCTCTGAATTTTGTGTTTGGCACATTTTGCTTTAAACTATTATTGTGGTAGTAAACATATTTACTGGGAAAACTTCCGTAAAGCTCGCTGAAAACTGAGTCACTTGAAACATAACCTAAAGCTCTGAGTGAGTCAACTTTTTGCCAAAGCTCCGGGAAATGGGTTTTAGCATAATGATTATAGCTATCACAATTCGCCTGCCACATTTCTCCGCTATGGAAACCATTTATGAGGACCATTTTATCAAGGTGTTTGGGATATTTAATTGCATAAGCTTGAGCAGGCACTGTTCCATAAGAATGACCAACAATAGAAATTTTATCTAAGTTTAAAATCCTTCTTATTTCTTCAAGTAATTCAACATCACCCTCAACAGAATATTCGGTTTTTTCTTTTGCATCATCCGATAAACTTCTTCCAAGAAAATCAATAAATATTACTTTGTTGGTTTTATAGTATTTCCCAAATGCACCTTGCAAGTAATCATGGGAATTCCCAGGTCCTCCAGAAATGAATACAACAGGATCACCTTCACCAAGAATTTCAATATTAATGTTATACCCATTTATCTTAAATAACTTTGGTATGAATTTTTCAAAAATAGATCTATCAGTTTGAGGGAAAGTAAAATTATTAGTAAGCAGATAAATAAATATTAAAATTGTCGTTTTCTTAATCATAAAAATCACTTGTTATGTAAAATTCTTTTAGATGCTCAAAATTGGGATTCGAAAAATTATTATTAATTTTTAATAGAATTTCATTTTTTTGATTAAAAATTAGATGATTAATCCTCTAAAATATCTTCAACCCAACTTAGTGCAGCCATCATTTTGGGAAGTCCAAGTGTCGGTAAAGCCAGCAAAATAGTCTGCCTGATTTCTTCTTTTGAAATCCCTTTTTCTAAAGCCTTTCTTGTATGTGAATGAACCGCACCTTCTAATCCGGCACCCGCTGAAAGTGCTAATTTAATAAATGCTCTTGTTTTATCATCAAGAGGTCCTGAAGTATGAACTGCATTACCCATTTTTTCATATGCTTCTGCGATTTCAGGATAGTCCTCTTTAAATTTCATAAAGCGTTTTGGTATTTGTGACATGGGAATCTCCTATATTATATGTCATAAACAGTCAATGAAATTAATATATTAAATCATTCAAATAACTTTTAATTCAATCCTCTTCTTTCAAGTAAAGGTTCTATTGAAGGATCTTGCCCACGAAATCTTCTAAAAAGTTCCATAGAATCATCACTTCCGCCTGAAGCAAGAATATGCTTTCTGTATAAACTTGCAAGTTCCGGATTGTAAACATTACCTGTTTTAACAAAAGCATCAAAGGCATCTGCATCTAATACAGCCGACCAAATATAACTGTAATAACCTGATGAGTAACCTCCCGCAAAAATATGATTAAAATAAGTGCTTCTGTAACGAGGCTTTATTTCTTTTAGCAATCCAATTCTATCCATTGAAGCTTTTTCAAATTCGTCAATATCAATATCTTGTTTCTCACTAATAGTATGATAATCCATATCTAAAATTGATGCAGCTAAATATTCTACTGTTTCAAAACCTTGATTGAACAAACTGGCATTTTCTAATTTCTCAATAAGTTCATTCGGTATTACTTTTCCCGTTTCATAATGTTTTGCATAGGTTTTCAAAACGTCCGGATGCAATGCCCAATTTTCCATTACTTGGGAGGGAAATTCAACAAAATCACGCGGGGTTTCTGTAGCGGCGACTGATTCGTAAGTACAGTTAGAAAGCAAACCATGAAGTGCATGCCCAAACTCATGAAATAGTGTATGAACTTCATCAATACTTAACAGTGCCGGTTTATCTCCCGTTGGTTTAGAAAAGTTACCAACGTTGTAAATAATTGGAGTAACCATTTCTCCATCTTTTTTAAACTGTCTTCTGAATTCATCCATCCAAGCACCGGCTCGTTTACTTGCTCTTGGAAAATAATCAGTATAAAGGATTCCAATATGTTTTCCATCAGCTTCTTTAACTTCGAAAACTTTTACGTCGGGGTGATATTTTGCAATATCATTTCTCTCTTCAAATTGAATTCCCCATAAATTGGTCGCTAAACCAAACACACCATTAATTACATTTTCCACTTGGAAATAAGGGCGCAACTCAGATTCATCAAGATCATATTTGGCTTTCTTTAATTTTTCTGCATAATACCACCAGTCCCAAGGCTCAATTTCAAAATCATTTCCTTCATCATAAATTAACTGCTGCATTTCTTTCTTTTCGGAAATTGCTCTTTTTAATGCAGGCTTCCAAAGTTTATTTAATAGATCATAAACTTTGTCTGGTTTACTTGCCATTTGTTCTTCCAGTACATACTCAGCATGATTCTTATACCCAAGAATATTTGCTCTTCTCAATCTTAGATCAACTAACTTAGTAATAATTTCCTTGTTATCAAGTTCATCACCATTATCGCCTTTCATAAAATATGCTGTATAAATTTTCTTTCTTAAATCTCTTTTTGTTGAATATTGAATAAACGGAATCATGCTCGGTTTATGAATTGTAAAAACCCATTTGCTTTCATATCCTTTTTCTTTTGCGGCTTCTGCGGCACCGGCTATTGATGATTCAGGCAATCCTTCAAGATCAGATTCATTATCAATAACTAATTCAAATTTATTTGTTTCTTTCAAAATATTTTCACCAAAGTTCAAAGTAAGCAAGGCAATTTCTTCATTGATTTTTCTAAATTCCTCTTTGGCTTTTTCTTCAAGATTAATTCCACCACGAATAAAAGTTTTGTAATATTTATCTAATAATTTATTTTGCTCTGTATTTAGTTCTAGAGATTCTTTCTTATCATAAACAGCTTTAACTCTTTGGAATAAAGCTTCATTAAGATTTATATCATCTTTATGTTTAGTGATTTTCGGAGATATTTCTTTTGCGATTTTCTGCAGTTCATCGTTACTCATTGCTGAATTCATAGCGCCAAATACACGAGAAACTTTTTTGAGCAATTCCCCGGTCTGATCTAAAGCAACAACTGTATTCTCAAAAGTTGGTTCTTCCTTACTGTTTATGATTGCATCAATCTCTTTATTTTGAGCTTTGAGTGCGGTTTCATAAGCAGGTATGTAATGTTTAGTTTTAATATTATCGAATGGAGGAGTGCCAAATGGTGTGTTCCATTCAGTTAAAAGTGGATTTGTTTCTTCTGTTGCGCATGCAGAAAACAACAATATACTGCTTATAAAAATCATTAATACCCTCATTATCATTTGCTCCCTCATTGAATTTATTTATTACTAATTGATATTAAAATTAAGAAAAAGTAATGAGGAATTATATGCTTTTTTAGGGTTAAGAACAGTTCACAACCTTCGGTTATGAAGATTCCCGTTATCTTAAAGTTAGAGTAACGATATTAGATAACGGGAATCTGTTAGAATCAATAATAAAAGTAAGATCTTAATATAAATCAGCAATGGATAAATATCTTTCCCCAGTATCATAATTAAATCCAACAATGGTGCTTCCGTCCGGAATTTCACTTAGCTTTTTATTTATTGCTGCTAAAGTTGCGCCTGATGAAATACCACCAAAAAGCCCTTCTTCTTTTGCAGCTCTCTGAGCAAATTCAAAAGCTTCTTCAGCTAAAACTTCAATTGTTCCATCAAGTAAATCTGTATGCAGGTTCTTTGGGATAAATCCTGCTCCTATTCCTTGAAGCGTATGAGGGCCTGGTTCACCACCTCCAATTACATTAGACAAAGCTGGTTCAACAGCGAATACTTTTATTTTGGGATATTTCTCCTTCAACACCTTTGCAACACCAGTTATGTGCCCCCCGGTTCCAACTCCGGTTATTAAATAATCAATTCCAGTCGGAAAATCCTTTATAATTTCCTCAGCAGTGGTTTTTACATGGATATCGATATTTGCCGGATTCTCAAACTGCTGCGGCATCCATGCTTTGGGATTTGTTTCCACAATATCTTTTGCTTTTTCAATTGCTCCGTTCATACCTTTTTCTTTTGCGGTCAAGACAAATGTTGCCCCGTAAGCTGACATTATTTTTCTTCTTTCAATGCTCATTGATTCTGGCATAACTAAAATCAACTTGTATCCTTTCACCGCGGCCACCATTGCTAAACCTATGCCAGTATTACCTGAGGTCGGTTCAACAATTACACATCCTTCTTTGAGAATATCTTTATTTTCGGCATCTTCAATCATAGAAAGAGCAATTCTATCTTTAATGCTTCCGCCAGGATTAGCCTTTTCAAGCTTTATCCAAACATTTGCTCTTTCACCAAATAATCTATTTATTTTAAGGTGAGGCGTGTTGCCGATTGTTTCTAATATATTATTAACTTTCATTTTAACCTCTCTGCTATTTTATTAAATTACAAAATCTAATGGTTCCGGCTCATTTGTATTTCTTAATCTTACTTCACTTTTATGATAGACAAGAGAATTTTCCGGCACACTTTCGGTTAGCCAAACATTACCCCCAATAATGCTATTTTTACCAATTACAGTGTTTCCGCCAAGAATTACTGCTTGAGCATAAATAATTACATTATCTTGAATGGTTGGGTGTCGTTTTGTTTTTGCTAATTTTTTCTCAACACTTAAAGCTCCAAGGGTTACTCCCTGATAAATTTTTACACAATTGCCAATTACTGATGTTTCTCCAATAACAATTCCTGTTCCGTGATCAATAAAGAATGATTTTCCAATAGTTGCTCCAGGATGAATATCAATTCCTGTTTCTTGGTGAGCATATTCTGTTAAAACTCTTGGCAGAATTGGAACATTCAATTTATAAAGCTGATGTGCAAATCTGTAAATAGCTATTGCTCTAAATCCGGGATAAGCTAAAATTACCTCATCAACATTATGAGCTGCTGGATCTCCTTCGCAAATAGCATTGGCATCTTTCCATAAAGATTTGTTAATATTAAAAATTTCACCGAAGAAATCTTCCGCAATTTGATCTATATTTTCCGGACTATTATTGTTCAGCGCTATTAGCAACGATTTAAAGTTTCTTTTAAGTAATATTACTTTACTTTCAACATCTTCCGGCGTGTAATAAATATCTTCCGTAAAATGCGGAAACAGCAATTGCATTAAATCGTTGATAAAATTTTGTGCAACCAATTTAATAGGTCTTATTGTTTTATGCTTTTTTCTAATTTTAAGTAATTCCTTAGACATTTCATAATATCCACTACTCATATTAATAGTGTACTCCTATATTTTAATAAAATTGATAAAAAAAATGATTTTTTGTTTGTTGAAGACTAAATATATGTAGCATCAACAGATGCAGGTAGAGTGGTATCCTTTTCCTAGGTTTTGTTCTGTGATGAACAATTTTAATGATGATATTTTTGATCTATTTTTCATATTCTAATTATAATCAATATAAGACTTCTTGTCAACTTATTATTTCGTCCCCAATTATTTTTCGTCTACTTAAGTAATGGAGTGTCAATAAATAAATCAAGGCTGTATAATAAAATATACACTTTATAAATCTAAACACCGTTTTTAGTATGAATTTGAGCTTTTACAAATGGCATAACTTCTGATTAGATATTTACAAATCAGAAAAAGGAGATAAAATGAAAAAGACAGTGTTACTAGTAACAATAATATTATTTGCAGCCTCCGGACTTTTTGCACAATCCGGCAACAAAATGCTCAAAAAGAAGCAAGTTCAACAAATAAAGAAAATTGAGCAGGGAATTAAATCGGGTGAAATAACTAAAATAGAAGCCAAAAAACTGCATAAGCAGAAGAAAAAAATATCTGTGCTTAAGAAAAATGCGAAAAAAGATGGTTTTGTTTCGCCAAAAGAAAAATCTAAGCAAAAAAAAGAAGTGAAAAAAATGGATGGAAAAATTTACAGAGAAAAACATGATAAGCAAAAGCGCTCAGTGCAATAACTGTAAAAAACATTTTGAAAAAGCCGTCACAAACTACTGACGGCTTTTATCTATAAAAAAAATCTATATTAACTAATTATTTTTTTCACCCGACATTAAATCAAACTTGTTAAATAATCTATAGATTTCGTGGGTACATCCCCCAAATCAATAGTAACAACTTTTCTGCTATTATTCAGTAAAGCTTGTCTATCTCCAAGCAATTGTGCAGTTTTAAGAGTTCCAAAAGAGAATTGAGATTCATTACTTCCCGGTTCTTTAGGAATATCTGCATCTTTCGGCATATTTTCAGTAAATTGAAGGAATAAGCCATTTCCACCATCGCCTTTATGCAGTTGTCCGGTTGAATGTAAAAACCTTGGTCCATAACCAACAGTTACAGCGGTTTTATATTTCTTCTGAATTTTAGTTCTTAGTTCTTTGAGCGGTTCAATAATTTCTTCAGTCGGTGTAACGTAAGCCATAATTGCTAAATAATTGTATTTTTCTCTACTTTGGAGTGAATCAAGAAATTCAATGAATGCCTTACCTAATTCGCTTTGGGAGGTATTACCGTAAAGCTTAATTCCTTTATGCTGAATATTAGTCTTAAGTTCGGGTAATTCTCCTTGCTCCAAATAACTATTAATCATTGCTTTGGCTTCAACTTTTGCCGACTCAACATTTGGCTGATCAAAAGGTTGAATCTGTAAATTCCAACCTGAAACAGCTGTGGCAAATTCCCATCTAAAAAATTCTTCTCCAAGATCATAAACATTATCGAGACTTATTTCAATTACTGGGTGACCGGCTTCTTTAAGCTGCTCAATTTTATCCGTAAACTCATTATCATTTTCAAAGTGTGTGTAAACAAAAACTCTATCATTATTATAATAAATATGATTTTCCAAAGACTCTGATTCTACAGGTAGAATCCCTTTTCCATTTTTACCCGTACTTTCAGCTACTAGTTGTTCAACCCAAGTACCAAACGATCTTATTTGTTTTGAATAAATAAATGTCAGCTTATCCCTTCCCAACTTAGCAAGCTCAGAAATTGTAATTCCAATATCGCCGCAAATGCTTGAAGTTTTTTTACAATCTTTTGCAACAGCGGATGCATTCTTTAGAAGTTGTTCAATATCAATACCAACTAATGCTGCTGGGACAATACCAAAATAAGACAATACCGAATAACGGCCGCCAATATTAGGGTTATTAAGGAAAATTTTTCGAAATTTAAGCCTTTTTGCCATCTCTTCTAATTTACTTCCTGGATCAGTTATTGCAACAAAATGTTTGCCTGCATATTCACCCAATTCATTTTTGCAATGAGTAAAAAAGTACTTGAAGAAGGACAAAGTTTCAATTGTTCCACCAGATTTAGTCGAAACGATATAAAGCGTTTTTTTAGGGTCAAGCTTTTCTTTATATGATAAAATTGCTCCTGGATCAGTGCTATCAAGAACATGAAGATTTAGATAATTTTCCTTAACTCCAAATGAGAAACTAAAAACTTCAGGAGCCAAGCTCGAACCGCCCATGCCAAGCAGAAGCGCATCAGTAAATTTTCCACCTTTCACTTCATCAACAAATGTTGTTATTTCCTCTATATTTGCTAGTGTTTCTTCAGGGCTTATAAGCCAATCAAGTCGGTTTGTAATTTCATCCGGTTTTTCAGACCAAATTGTATAATCTTTATTAAAAATCCTTTCTGCTATGTTTTCTTTTTTGTAATTGTTTTTTACTTCCTCAACAGCTTCTTCATAACTTCCTAAGTAAAATTCAATATTTTTTTTGCTCATTTAAGTTTCCTCTTATAATAGAATTACTAATGTAAAAATATTAATAATAACATCCAATTTTTGTGTATACTCTGTGATCTTTATGTGATATTTTTAAATTAAATTTACAGTAAAAACGGGTTTATATATGAGAAAAGTGTTAGTGATAGAAGATGAAAAAGAAATATCGGATTTATTGGAAATTCATTTAAGCGATTTGCATTGTGAAGTTACAAAAATTGATGATGGAAAAGACGGACTTAATCTTGCCGTAAATGAACAATTCGATTTAATTGTATTGGATATTATGCTTCCGAATTTAGATGGGATCGAAATTTGTAAAGAGGTAAGGAAAAGAGAAATTTATGTTCCCATTTTAATGTTAACAGCTAAATCGGAGGAATTTGATAAAGTACTTGGTTTAGAAATTGGAGCCGATGATTATTTAACCAAGCCTTTCAGCATCCGCGAATTTATTGCTCGTGTAAAAGCTATTTTCCGTAGAATTGACGCAGTTCAAAAAACAGATATTGAAAACATTATTATCAACATTGGTGATCTTAAAATAGATTCGCAAAAAAGAAGGGTAATCTTAAAAGGTAAAAGAATTGAACTTACTCAAAAAGAGTTTGATCTATTACATTTAATGGCGACTCATCCGGGAAGAACTTACACAAGAGAACAATTACTTAACTCAGTTTGGGGTTATCAATACAATGGGTATGAGCATACTGTGAATTCTCATATAAATAGATTAAGAACAAAAATTGAGGATGATCTCTCGAACCCAAAATTTATAAGAACCTCTTGGGGAGTCGGTTATTGGTTTAATGATTCAATAGATAGTTAAGTTGGTAATATAATGAACATGTCATTCCCGAATATAGTTATCGGGAATCTATGGCGAATTGTATAGATCCCCGCATGTGCGAGGATGACAAAAAAGTGTCATTTCGAAATGAGTTTCGATTTCTTTTTATTGGAGCGATTGAGAAATCTTAAAACCAAAGATCTCTCCTCATTTCACCTGCCTACCGGCAGGTAGGTTCGTTCGAGATGA
>CAYXXW010000023.1:0-19120 GCA_964469115.1 uncultured Melioribacteraceae bacterium | reverse complement strand
TAGCTCCTGATAGAGTTGCGATGCAGGATGCCACTGCACAAATGGCATTGCTTCAATTTATGCACGCAAGTAAAGACACAACTGCAGTTCCTACTACAACTCATTGCGATCATTTAATCCAAGCTCAAGTTGGTGCAAAAGACGATCTGTTCAGAGCTAAAGATGAGAATAAAGAAGTATTTGACTTTTTAGAAAGTGTATCGAAAAAATATGGAGTAGGTTTCTGGAAACCGGGAGCAGGAATTATTCACCAAGTAGTTCTTGAAAATTATGCATTCCCCGGTGGAATGATGATTGGAACAGATTCTCACACACCAAATGCCGGCGGATTGGGAATGATTGCTATTGGCGTTGGCGGTGCAGATGCAGTTGATGTAATGGCAGGAATGCCCTGGGAATTAAAATGGCCAAAATTAATTGGTATTAAGCTTACAGGTAAACTTTCGGGCTGGACATCTCCAAAAGATGTTATTCTAAAAGTTGCCGGCATATTAACGGTAAAAGGTGGAACCGGCGCTATTGTTGAATATTTTGGAGAAGGTGCGAATTCAATTTCTTGTACTGGTAAGGGAACTATTTGCAATATGGGAGCTGAAATAGGAGCGACAACTTCTGTTTTTGCATTCGATGAAAAAATGGCTTTATACCTTGAAAAAACCGGAAGAAAGGATGTTGCAGATTTAGCAAGAAAACATGCCGAATTATTAAAGGCTGATACTGAGGTTTTCACCAATCCCAAAAAATATTATGACCAAGTAATTGAAATAAACTTAAGTGAATTAGAGCCACATTTAAACGGTCCGTTTACTCCTGATAAAGCTTGGCCTGTCTCTAAACTAAAAGAAGCAGTAATAGAAAATGAATACCCTGATAATATTTCGGTTGCATTAATTGGTAGCTGTACAAATTCCAGTTATGAGGATATTGATAGAGCTGCAAGTATTGCCAAACAAGCATTAGACAAAGGTTTAAAAGCTAAATCTCAGTTTACAATTACACCTGGTTCTGAGCAAGTAAGAGCTACAATTGAAAGAGATGGTCAACTTAAAACATTAACTGATTTTGGAGGAGTTGTTTTAGCTAATGCATGCGGACCTTGCATTGGAATGTGGAAAAGAATGGATAATGAATCTGGTGAGAAAAATACAATAGTAACTTCATTTAACAGAAACTTTGCAAAACGTAATGACGGAAATCCTAATACATTGGCATTTGTTGCAAGTCCCGAAATGACAACTGCTCTTGCTATCTCCGGTAGCCTTTCTTTTGATCCCCAAAATGATGAATTAGTAAATGATAAAGGAGAAAAAATTAAACTCGATCCACCTTTCGGTGATGAATTACCGGAGAATGGTTTTATTCCGGATGAAGAAGGTTTTATTGCCCCTTCATCGGAATTTAAATCAACAGATATTACTGTAAGCCCAGAAAGTAAACGTCTTCAGCTTTTAGAAAAGTTCAAAGCTTGGGATGGTGAAGATTATATTGATCTTCCGGTATTGCTTAAAGCAAAAGGTAAATGTACAACTGACCATATTTCAATGGCGGGACCTTGGTTAAAATTTAGAGGACACTTAGATAATATTTCAGACAATATGTTTTTGGGCGCAATAAATTATTTTAACGAAAAACCCGGGGAAGTAAAGAATATAATTACCGGTGAGTATAAAAATGTAAGCAAGGTTGCGCGTGAATATAAAAAAGATGGTATTGGATGGGTTGTTGTTGGTGATGAAAATTATGGCGAAGGTTCGAGCCGTGAACATGCTGCAATGGAACCAAGACACCTTGGCGGTAAAGCAATTATTGTTAAAAGCTTTGCCCGTATTCATGAAACAAACTTAAAGAAACAAGGCATGCTGCCGCTAACTTTTGATGATCCTAGTGATTACGACAAAGTTCAGGAAGATGATAAAATAAGTTTGGTTGGATTAAAAGATTTAGTTCCCGGTTCTCAAGTTAAAATTGTTATGAAACATATTAACGGCATAACCGATGAAGCAATGTTGAATCATACTTTTAATAGTGGTCAAATTAAATGGTTCAAAGCAGGCAGCGCATTAAATTTAATAGCTGCTAAGAATAAATAATTATTTAATTAGTCATTCCGGTTCCGACTTTAGTCGGATACCGGAATCTATTCTTAATTTATCAAATTATTTTGCTTCCATTTATCTCATTTGTTAGTAATTGTAATTCTATTCGATCTGGATTTCCGATTTAATCATTCGGAAATGACAAGAATATTTATATTTTAAATCCCTATATAGGTTTGAAAAACCCGTTTTTTACTAGGCTTTAACGAATCATTTTGTTACAGAATAACTTTTTGATACTAAAGAACTATTTCACTAGCATTAAGTCTCTGTACGACTTTCTAATCTGATTTTCTATATCCAAATCTAAAAAGTCAACAACAGCATTGAACTCTGCAACTGCATCCTCTTTAGAAATATTTTTAACAACAGTCTCAAGTTCTAAAAATTTGCTCAAATTTTTGACTGTATCTAAGTGTATTCGAGTGTTTTCATAAATATAAAGCTGTCGCTCTTTTTCTACAATTGTTTCAATTATAAAAATATCATTTAAATATTTTTCAACATTTTCACCCTTTAAGTAAAGCAATGAATATTCACTCCATCGTTCCCCTTCTTTTTCATTCCGGTGGTATTTTACTAATTCAAATTCCCCATTCTGTTCACGCAGTTTAAGCAGTCCTTTATCAAATTTGTAGTAAGTATCCTTCTGGTTTAATGTCTTAATAAAACATCCGCTGTTTTTATTAATTAGTTTTATCATTTCATCATGAGATTTAACTTCAATTTTTAGCTCAAGATTTAGTGCCATTTTACCTCTGAAACATTTTAAAATTAATAGGGTATAATTTTATGTCATTGACATTTAAAGAATAATAACTATTTTAAAGGTAAAAGAAAATTGAGACGTATGATGAAAAATTTTATTCTGCTAGCTATTTTGGTTCCCCTTTTTAATATAAATGCCCAAAAAATGGGTGAAATGGCTGAAGAAAAAAAGCCGATGCAATTGCCTGATAATGCTGCGGGCATTGATTTGATGATCGGTGAAGGCGGATTTGGATTGGGTGGATTTTATCGACATCAGCTTTCTACAACTTTAACTGGATTTATTGATTTATCAATATCTGAATCGAAGCATGAAAAAGAGATTGAACGTTTCGATATTTTTGGCTATCCCCTTCCTATTTACGGAAAGAAAAATAGAGTTTTTGTACTTCCTCTTAATTTTGGTGTTCAATATAGACTATTCAGCAATAGCTTGACAGATAATTTACGTCCATATCTTTCAATGGGTGTTGGTCCCTCAATGTTTGTTACAACCCCGGCGCATCAAGAATTCTTCAAATCATTTGGTGATGCAAAGGCACGTTTTGGTGCCGGAGGATATGTTGGATTTGGGGCAAATTTTGGCGCCAATTCTAATAATCTTACCGGAATAAATATTAGATATTATTATTTGCATTTATTTGATGGTATTGAACAATATTTCGGTGAATTTGAAAAAAATCTTCAGCATGTTGCATTAACCATTAACATTGGAATAATGTATTAGAACTCATATGTAATGAGTAAAATAAAATATCATTAAGTATAAAGTATCGTTTCGAGGAAAACAACCCTTTAATAGTAAGATCTTTCCCTCTGGTCCAAATGACAGCCTGTTCTAAAGCCCATTTTTTAATGTTCCTATTATATGATTCCAATTAGATTATTAGTCACCTTCCCACTCCTTCCAAATGAGATTATTTTAACTTGCAATAAAAATTCTCAATTATAATGAGACAATAATGTCATCTACAATTGCTTTATATCACAAATTTTCAAATTTCCTTCAATACATTACCAATGAAAGCTTTAGAAAGTATTTAAGGAGAGAGAAAAATGAACAGACATTTATTTGATAGAAAAAATTTTTTGGAAAACAATTGGATGGCACCAAATATATCTGAATATTTTTCGTTCAATAAAAAGAATGAAAAAATGGTGGTAAAAGTTAATTTACTCAGAGCCACAGCTACTGAAGCTAATTTAATGAAAAAATATTTGTTCAGGGTTAATACGGAAAACAATCAGCTAATTATTATTGATTTAAGCAGCTGTAATTTTGTGGATTCAACTTTTTTAAGCAGTATCATATCGTTTAATAAATCATCAGAAACACAAATTAAACTTGTAGTTGCCGATAAAAGACAATTAACAATCTTTAAAATTACTAAGTTAGATTCTCTTTTTAATATTTACGAGAGTTTGGATAGCGCGATCGTTTCGTAACTAGTCAAACTTTGGGATAGAATTCCTACTTATAATTTCTTCAGCTAAACTTCTATACGCAAGAGAAGATTTTGCCTCTGGGTTATAATGCAAAATAGATTTATTGTGGAAAGTAGATTCTGAAACCTCAACATTTTTAGGTATTACAATATTAAATAACTGGTTCGGAAATTCCTTCATTAAAATCTTTTTTGTATAAAATGCAGCTCTCGTTCTGGCTTCATACATTGTAAGTAAAATACCTTCAACCTTTAATTTACTGTTATGTTCATTCTTAATTACTTGCATATGTTTAAGAATTCTAACAACTTCATTTAATGAATATCTTGAAGCTTTTACGGGAATAATTGCCGAATCGGCCGTCATGAGTATGCTGGTTGTAGTACCAATTAAAGAAGGTGGACAATCTACAATTACATAATTGTAAGAAAATATCTCATCACTCAAAATTTCTTTAATCTTAAATTCATCTGAAGTAAACTTGGAGAGTTTTATTTCATGGGCATAGTCCAAACGCCGCATTGGAATAAAATCTAAATTTTTATCAGCTGTTTTATGAATAACCGTTTTAAATGACTTCTTAAAACTCAAGACATCAAGTAAATCTCCGGTTATGGATTTTGAGTGAAATCCTAAAGAAGAAGCACACTGTCCCGCTGGATCAAGATCTATAAGCAATACTCTCTTACTGTTTTCAGCAAGTGCAATTGATAAATTAACAGCGGTGGTTGTTTTGCCTACGCCCCCTTTGGGGGTTGTTATTGCAATTATTCTACCCATTCCATTTTAATTATTTTATAAAACTTTGTAATATATAAATTAGATATTTTCTCTGAAATATAATCATTTTTGTATAATTTAAGATGACTTATATCATAATGCTTCTTGAAATTGTTAAATTTTGAATTCAACTTGTAGGGAAATAATTATATGAAATTAGCTATATCTTTAATATTTTTATTTATAATTTTTATTGGGAGTGTTTTGCCTCAAAATTTCAAATCACAAGATATTTATTCTTCATACTCAAATTACAAAGAAAAAGAAATTCGAAGTAAAAGAATTAGGTATTCTGACCTAACGAAAAGAATAGACAAATTTAAGAAAAACAATATTTTCAAAGTCGAAGATGCAGGCAATTCTCTTGAAGGAAGGTCAATCAAACTACTTTCAATTGGGAAAGGAAAAACTAAAGTACTTATTTGGTCACAAATGCATGGCGATGAATCGACTGCAACAATGGCTCTTATTGACCTTTTTAACTTTTTTGAAGCTGATGATGAGTTTAATGAATTTAGGAAAGAATTACTTAAGAATTTAAAAATTTATTTTATTCCAATGTTAAATCCCGATGGAGCCGAGGAATTAACAAGAAGAAACAGATTAGGAGTTGATTTAAATAGAGACGCACTTCGCTTAGAATTTCCAGAATCCAATATTTTAAAAACCGTTAGAGATACGCTAAAGCCTAAATTTGCTTTTAATTTGCACGATCAGAACACACGTTATACTTCAGGGAATAGCTATCACTCAGCAACACTTTCATTTTTGGCCCCGGCTTATAATTACGAAAAAGAGATTAATGATGTCCGCGCAAATACAATGAAGCTTATTGTTAATTTATATGATGAGCTGAACAAATTTATCCCGGGACATATTGCTAAATATAAAGATGATTTTGAGCCTCGCGCCTTTGGTGATAATTTCATTAAATGGGGAACAAGTTCTGTTTTGATTGAATCCGGTGGTTGGAAAAATGATGAGGAAAAGCAATTTATCAGGAAACTGAATTTTATTGCAATCCTGACAGGATTAAATTCAATTGCCAACAAATTATATACAAAAGCTGATATTGATGTTTACCACAATATTCCTTTTAATGATAATTTACTCTTTGATCTGCTTTTAAGAAATTTGTCATTTAAGTATAATAATAAAGCTTATACCGTTGATATTGGAATAAATCGCGAAGAAAAAGTAACAAAAGACCAGACACAAGATTATTATGCCGGAGTAATTGAGGATTGGGGCGATCTTTCTATTTTTTATGGTTATGACGAATTAGATTTATCAGGTTACGAAATAAAGGAATCGAAAATATTTGACTTACCAATACAAAATCTAAATGAATTAGATTTGGATAAATTATTAAAAGAAGGTTACGGATTTATTAAAATCGATACCACCAGCATAAAAAGAGAATTTTCCAGTATTCCTTTCAATTTAATTCTAGATTATTCACAAATAGATTTAGAGCCTCGTTATAACGGACACGCAAATTTTACAATTTGGAAGGATAATAAATTACGTTATAATGTTATCAATGGCTTCATTTATGATATTAATTCTGATCTTGAACTGAAAAATAATGGCTTAATTTACTAGTAAAATTTTGAATGAAGCATAGTGATTGATTTATTGATTAATAATTCCTATTTTAGAAATCACATTTTTTAACAAAACTAAACCAAATCAAGGTAGGTGAGAAAAATTGGTCGGCATTAATGTTTCAGAAAATGAAAATATTGATAGAGCGCTAAAGAGATTTAAGAAGAAATACGAAAGATCTGGTATACTTAAAGAATACAAAAAGAGAACGTTCTTTACAAAACCTTCTATTGAAAAACGTATGGAAAAGATTAAAGCAAAGAGAAGAGCTTATAAAGATAATTTACGAAACAGAGCTTAAGTAAAAAGTCCGGTTTGTACCGGACTTTTTTTTATTATTTCACTTTTAAATAATGTTCTTCAAAGTAATTTACTATTTTGTTAAACATTTCATCAACATCCGAGCAAAAATCAAATAATTTTAAATCCTCTTCACTTATCATTCCATTATCAATAAGCGGCTGAAAATTAATAATACCTTTCCAATATTCTTCATCATAAACAATAATTTTTAAATCTTTCTTAATTTTACCCGTTTGCATAAGGGTTAAAATTTCCATTAATTCATCTAATGTACCAAAACCACCCGGAAAAACAATGAGAGCTTTAGCTAAATAAGCAAACCAAAATTTCCTCATAAAGAAATAATGGAATTCAAATGCTAAATCTTTCTTCACATATTTATTAACAAACTGTTCATATGGAATACTAATGTTTAATCCAATTGAATAGCCGCCGGCTTTTTTAGCTCCTTTATTTGCCGCTTCCATAATTCCGGGTCCGCCTCCGCTGCAAACTATAAATCTTTTTTTATTTGTCGGCAGCTGCATTGACCATTTAGTTAATTTTTCAGAAAGTTCTACAGCATCTTCATAATATTTCGACATTCGAACCAAAACTTCAATTTGCTTTAATTTTTTAGCATAACCTCTTTTTTTTGAATCATAATTTTTCTTAAAATCTCGCAACATTTTATTTGCATCTCTCTTAGACATTAATCTTGCTGAACCAAAAAACACAATTGTATCAACAATATTTTGTTCTTTAAATCTTGCTTGGGGCTCCAAAAACTCAGATAGTATTCTAATTATTCTTGCATCCTTAGAAGTTAAGAAATCAATATTTCTGTAGGCTTTTTCGGGTAAGTTCATTTCACTCATACTACATTAAACTCCATGTTTCATAATAAAAAAATCGATTTCTAAGATACATTTAAGTTTTCAATTATCATAAAAATGAGTCGGAAAAATTGTGATTTTATTTTGTACATAATTTGTCTCTATTTTTATATATGTTTTCACTCAATAAAAATTGAAGCATTCTATGATAAAATATATATTGTTGCTCTTCTTAATTATTCCCAAAATATTTACAGCGTCTGATCTTGAAAATAGAATTCGCAACGTTATAAATTCTCTTCCAAGTTCCACCAAAACATCTGTATATATTATTGATGCAACAACCGGAGATGAAATTTTTCAAAAAAATATAAACCAATCAATGATTCCTGCAAGCAATACAAAACTTTTTACAACTGCTGCCGCTTTATATTTAATGGGACCAAAACATGAATTTGAAACCAAAATTTTAACAAATAATCCTGTTGTTAATGAAGGTGAGCTTGAAGGTGATCTTTTTATCAAAGGTTTTGGACATTCAACTTTTGATTTTAAAGATTTTGACTCATTGATTTCCCTAATTCTAGCAACCGGAATTAAATCTATTAGAGGGAATATAATTGCAGATGATTCTTATTTTGATAAACTATACACAAGAGATGACTGGATAATGGATGAACGGGCAAATGTTAAACTTCCGCCCGTTTCAGCATTGATAGTAAATAGAAATCAACTAGTAATCTCATTAACAGCTACAGAAAGTTATGGCAGTAAATTAAGGTATTCAATTAAGCCGGAATGCAGCTTTATTGATGTTAATGTGAATGCTGAGGTTACTAGAAGCAGATCTTACCCCAGAATAAGTTCATCTTTTAGTGAAAATGGTATGAACGTTCAAGTTACCGGGGGTTTGAGAAAACGTAGAACACCAATAAGATATGCCATTAATATTGATAATCCGCCTAAGTTTTTCTCATTGTACTTAAAAGAACAATTACAAAAAAATGGGATAAGAGTTTTAGGTAATGCTGAAGTTGGAATTTCACCAGATTTAGCAACGGAAATTGCCTCCGTTGGAATTTCACTCGATTCACTAATAGCAATTATTAACAAGAACAGTAATAATTATTTGGCTGAGTGTTTATTTAAATCCTTAGGAGCATTTTACAGTGGTGAAGAAGGAAATTCATTTTACGCTACGCAAGCAGTCCTTTCCGCTTTTGAAGATGAATATGTAATTGATGATGAAACTGCAGTAGTTGACGGTTCCGGAATATCAAGATTTAATACAATCACAACAGGATCTGTGGGAAGATTACTGCTAAAAATGTTTAAGCATAACTTATTGTATGAGGATTTTTATAGGTCTATGGCAATAAGCGGAATAGACGGAACTTTAAAGGATAGAAGAATAAATAGTTTTATTAACGGCAATTTTCATGGTAAAACAGGAACACTCAACGGAGTTACAGCTCTATCGGGATATTTAACTGCAAAAGATAATCATACTTATATTGTAAGTATAATAATGGAATACAAAGCGAAAGGCTCAAATTACCATAAAGATATAGAAGACAGAATTCTATTAGAAATCACAAAATAAAAAAGGGAACCAAAACAGTTCCCTTTTCTAATAATAAACCTATTAAAAAATAATTACTGATTCTCTTCAACCGGTTGAGTTGTCCCTTCACTTGTAGTTGCTGGAGGTAAAGTTGTAGCCGGAGGTAAAGTAGAAGCAGGAGGTACAGTTGGTTGTCCTGAGCTCTGAATAATACTTTCTCTTTCACTTCTTGTACTCTGACCGGGCAAGAAAAACAAGTTAATCACAATTGACAAAACCAAGAGCGAACCACCTAACCACCAAGTTGCTTTACTTAAAAAGTCAGCTGTTCTTCTGGCACCAAATACAGTCCCAAATCCACCAGCTCCGCCGCCAATTGTTCCGGAAAGTCCGTCACCTTTACTAGCCTGTAATAAAATTATTATAACAAGCAAAATGGCAATTATCATAGATAAAGTAATAAGTAATGTATACATTTTAATTTCCCAAATTATTTGTAGCGAGAGAGGGATTCGAACCCCCGACACGTGGATTATGATTCCACTGCTCTAACCAACTGAGCTACCTCGCCAACATGTATTAAAACAGAACTTCAAATATAAATAGAGTTGAAAGAAAGTTCAACAACAAATTTAAGAGGTTTGATGGCCAGAATTCAATTCTGAATAAATTAATTCATCGTAAACCGTGTGCGCAATAAATAAATAAAAACCGGTGCCCCTATTATTGCAGTAATTGCTCCCACCGGTAATTCGGCAGGTGAAATTATTGTTCTAGCAATAGTATCAGCGATAGTAAGATAAATTGCCCCAACAAAAAATGATGTTGGAACTATTATTCTATTATCTACTCCCCAAATCAATCTGCATACATGAGGTACCAATAATCCCACAAAACCAATGATTCCGCTAACAGAAACAAGTGCTCCGACCAATAAACTTGCAGCGAAATAAGTTGAGTTTTTAAGAAAAGTTGAATTTACACCCAATGTTTTAGCTGTTTCGTTACCTAAAGCTAAAATGTTAAACTTATGCGAATTAAAAACCAAATAGAGGGAAACCAAAATAGTAATAATCGAAATGAAAATTAAATTATCAGATTTAACAAAAGTAAGACTTCCAATCATCCAATAAATAGCTGTTCTAAGTGAATCATTGAGAAAAATGATTAACAATAGAATTGAGGCAGAAAAGAATGCACCAACCATCACTCCGGAAAGAAGCAATGTGTTTGGTTCAAGATCACCATATCTCTTACCCAAAAAGAAGACCAATAACATAACCAAAAATGCTCCGCCAAAAGCTAGCAATTGTGTCCCGACAAAAGTTAAACCCAGAACCATTGATAAAACAGCTCCAAAAGTTCCCCCGCTGGAAATGCCAAGAATATAAGGTTCAGCAAGAGGATTCATCAAAATAGCTTGAAATACTGCCCCTGCAATGGATAAACCGCCACCAATCAATACCGCATAAATTATTCGGGGTAGTCTTATCTTTAAAATAATTTGGGATAACTGAGGATTGTCCGAGTTTCCAAAAAATACATTTAATATTTCTGCAATATTTGTATTTACCGAACCTAGAGATAAACTTATTATTGCAACTATTACCGTTAAAGAAAAAAGCAAAACTAATTGAGTTATTAAACCGTTCAGTTTTAAGGATTCAGATTTTTCCATAACAAATCAACTAGTTGTTGGATGTTTGACCCTGAAACGGCAGAGAATAGAATCACTTGTTCATTAAACATTTTTTCTAATTTAACTTTTATTTTTTTTACTTCGTCAGTGGGGAGTAAATCAATTTTGGAAATACCAATTATCTTTTTCTTTTTTGAAAGGTATTTGCTGTAATTATTCAACTCTTTCAATAAAACTTCATAATCTTTCTTTATATTTTCTGAAGTTGAATCAATCATTACTAAAAGAAGTTCGGTTCGTTCAATATGCTTTAGAAATTCGTGACCCAAACCTTTACCAAGATGAGCCCCTTCAATAATACCTGGAATATCCGCAATTGTAAAACTGTTAAAATCTCTGTACTGTACTATACCTAGATTAGGTTTTAAAGTGGTAAAAGGATAGTCGGCAATTTTGGGTTTAGCAGCAGAAACTTTAGAGATTAGTGTGGATTTCCCTGCATTTGGAAATCCGACCAATCCGACATCAGCAATAAGTTTAAGTTCTAATTTTATATTTAATTCTTTACCAATTCTTCCGCTTTCTGCAAATCTGGGAGTTTGATTTGTTGATGTGGCAAAATTACTATTTCCCTTTCCCCCTTTTCCACCTTTAGCAATAATAAATTCAGAGTCAGATTCATCAAGATCAATAATTGCTTTACCGCTTTCTTTTTCAATAATTAGAGTTCCCTTGGGCACTTTGATTATTAGGTCAGCTCCACTCTTTCCATCTTTTAGAGCTTTTGCCCCATTCTTGCCATTGTCCGCAATATATTTTTTATTATATCTAAAATCCAGGAGGGTGTGAAGATTTGTATCAACTTGAATAATTACATCACCACCCTTACCGCCATTTCCTCCCCAAGGACCTCCTTTAGGGATATATTTTTCGCGGCGGAATGCGACTGAGCCGTCTCCTCCGTTTCCGGCTTTTAAAAATATTTCTGCAGTATCAATAAACATTAAGAGTAAGCTTTAGCAAAATAATCAGAAATGAGTGCTTTAAATTCTAATACTTCATTAGAGGTTATTTCGATGTGATTTATTCTGCAATATTCTTCGGTAAACTCAATAGCTTGAATTTCATTTGCAGCTCCGGAAATACTATTTATCATAGAGTGATAATCTTCCATATCATAATCAAAAATTGATTCAATAATTCTGGTCATATCTTTAGAAACCAGTGCATCAGAAAAGTCTTGATATTTTTCTACATTACTCTCATCTTCTGCATTGTCATGTTGGGTTTCAATTTCTTCAGTTTTTTCTTCAACAATCTCTTCATCAAATTTTTCTGAATTCACTTCTACGACTTCTTTTTGATCAAGATATGTTAAATCACTAAATACTTCTGTTACTTCTTCCCCGTCTTCTTCACTTAAAGTAAGTGAGTTTTCATCAATTAAATTGTCTAAATTTTGAGGTTCATCATTATCTGAATAAACAATTTCAATATCTACTATTTCTTCTTTATATTCTCGCTCACTTAAATCATCAGCAACAATTTCATCAATACTTTCGTTAATATCTTTTATTTCAGAATTAAAATTATTCATTTTTTCTTCAGAAACAATATCTTCTTTGGTCAATTCACGATCTAGTGAAACCTTGGTTATTACCTCATCCTCTTCACTAATATCATGCTGCATGTAGTCAATATCAACAGTTTCTTTCACAGTTTTTCTCGGATTTTCAATTTCCTCGGCAAGTGTAGAAAGATCGATTTGATAATTTGTTTCTTTGGAAATCATTTTGGAAATATTGGATAGATCCAATTCTTCCGGTTTATCTGTAGCAAAAGGTTTGGGGAATTTAATGAATGAATTATACAGTTTATCAAGGTTAATAAGCTTTCGTAAAAGTGACTTTACTTCAGGCTTTTTTTTTTCTTCTTTTATTTCCTCAGAATTATTAAGCTCTTCCGTCTCATTAATCTCTTCAAATTCAATTTCATTTGTGTCTGTTTCAATTCCCTCTTCAACAATTTCAACATCTAGAATTTCATTGTCATTTAATCCTTCTTCGATTAGAATATCTTCGTTGGGTATTTCAGAATCATCATCACTAATTTCGGACAGTTCAACATTTTCTATCTCAGTAAGCTCTTCTTTTATCTCTTCAATTTCTTTAAAATTATCCTGTGGTAATTCTTCTCTGGTTAAAGGACTCGATTCTGATTTATCTTCAACAAATTCGTCTCCTACTTGCTGTGTTTCTTCAATTGCAATTTCAGATTCCGGAGTAACTGATAAAAGCATACCAGTCACATCAGCAACCGAAACCAAAGAATTATTATCTAACCCGAACTTTTCCTCTATTTTTGTAATAAATTCGGGTAATCTTTTTTCTTGCAGATAAAATTTTATTGCCTGCAAAGGGAGTTTTTCTGAACCATTCGAATTGGTATCAAAAAAGTTGGCCATCGAATTGATTGCAGTAACTAATGAATCTTCAAGATGGGTTTCTTTACTTATTTGATCAATTCTATTAAGTAAAGATGCAAATTCATCTCTTCTCATTAAAAGTGTTTTTTTCTTTTCGAAATATGTAAAAAGTATCTTCTGGAGATATCTGTAGTAATATGCATGAGATACATTAATAATTATTTCATCAATTGCTTTAACTTCGTGCTGACCGAAAACAAAATTTATTAATGTTCTATTTGGTTTTGTAAGGTAATTTATATTGAAAATTATAGCATCTTGTAAAATTTGCTTAATAAGCTTCAGATCAAAATTTTGTGTCCGCTTAATTTCTTCGCTTATTAAGCTGAAATAATTATTAATTCGATCACCGCTATAATCAAATACTGAATCAGATTCAATTTTCTTTCTATCTAAAAAAATCTCTTTATCAATCGCGGTGTTAATAAATTTTATTAATGCGGGGTGCAGTTTACTCTGATTAATGTCTTTTATTGTAAGACGTTCGCCCAATACTTGCAATTTGTTAAAATTTAAATCGGAAATGAAACTTATTTCTTTTTTAAACATAGATGATAACCAAAAATAATTATTTAGGAATAATTGAAGCAGTTAATTTTCTTAACATTAATATATGATTAAATTAAAAATAGAACAAATTTTTTATAAAATGAATTGGCGTTGAAATGCTGAGCGAGATGGAAAAATCGAGGATCGGGCAAAATGATCTTTAGGAGAGAGCATTTTTTGGCTTTGCCCGATCCGGAAATTATGAATTGTTAACTGGCTTTTGTTTTATAAACAGCTTCAAAAAGATTAGGATAAACTTCAAATATTTTTTCAAAACTACTTATTGATAATAGTTCAGGTTTACTGTTGTAATCAACTATAAGTTTAATATAACCACCCATTTTTGTTACTTGTTTTAAAAGTTTTATAAGTGTTCCAAAGAATACTGAGTCAATAAAGTAAATGCTTTCCATATCAAGAATAAATCTGGTTTCAATATTATTAATTAATTTTGTCATATATTCATAAAAGTCTTTTGATTCGTATACAGTTGCTCTATCAATATTTAACATTACAACAGTGTTGTCTGAAGCCGCATCGTATATTCTACTGAATTTATTAAATTTACTTGTCTTAAGGCTACCTGCAATAAATGATTTATTGCCATCTTCTTTCATTAATATTTTGTTTTCCATTTTACTCTCTCCTAAAAAGAATTTATATGAAATTTTTATTTACTTATCTTACTATTGTTGCATAAGAACTATTTGGAACTTCATTTTCAACTTTTTTATCATCTTTGTCTTTATCAAACCTTCTTTGAAAAACTCTATCTTTCTTGATTAAATTCCAAATTTTCCCATCTTCAATATTTATAACTTCACCGCCAATTGTTGCATATTTCACTTCAGCAAAAAGTTTTACATCGTTTACTAATGTTGGTGTGTCCTGTATATAAAAATGAATTGTTTTTCTCATTTCATTGGGCAGTTCTTCATACAAACCCGCTGTTACTACACTACTGTCAATTGACATTGTCATTAAAAGTGCATCCATGTTATTATGTGATGCTTTGTAGCCAGTTTCATAACTTGCATAAGCTAATACTCCAATACCAATAATTATCAGAACTAGTACAATATTTAGATTAGCATTTTTCAAAATTACCCCCGGATTTACAAGTGCTTGTTTTCTTTTGATACTAATTAACGGGTAATTTTTGCCGATGTTGTGTTCCAAGTCATACAAAAGACTTCTATCTGCCATTTTACAAATTATTAAAAATGATACTCAGAGCAACATTAATGAGGTGATAAATATTGGATTTATATCTTATAGTATAATTAAGATTAGAAAATTAAACGGGGAATAGAGTTTTGAGATTTTTTCATTTAAAGCAAAAAAAAGGGCAAGAAAAATCTTACCCTTTAATAACGTTTAGTTGTTACTAGCTACAATTTTGTAGCTTTTCCTGTCTTTCTGCGCATTACAAAACTCCAGATAAAAGATTGAACAACTTTCATCTCCTTTTTTTTCCACAACTTGCGCTGAAAAACCTTGAGCAATATGACGATTGATTAACAACTTAAAGTACTTTGAGGCAATCTTGTTAGCCTCATCAATATTGATCTTAGTCATAGCTCTCCTGTTTTAGTATGTTAGAGAACAATCGATTAAATACTATCGGATTGTACAAAAAATAATTTAACAAAATGTGTTTTCTACAATGGTAACTTAACTGTTACCGTACTTCCAATGTGACAACAGCTATTTATTTTTATAGAACGATTGTTAAGATTTACCAATTGCTCATTTAAAATTAAACCAAAACCACTATCAATAATTTTAACTATTGCAAATTCTTATCTAAATTGGTTATAATTTCTTCTTCTCCATTTCGAAATGAGTATTTCATTTTCTAATATAGAATAAAACATATTATCTGTAGAATCTGAATCAACGTGGACATTAATATTTTCTTTATTTGGCAAAATTCCAATTTCGGCATTATTAAATTTATTATCAAAATTACTTTTATGCTATAAAGTGTTAACTAATTAACTACTTTTAGAAATTGGTTCTTCAAGCTGCATGATTTAAAAACAATCAATCCGTTAAATTCGAATTTAAAATTTGACCTAACCAAAAAATTCAATAGAACATACTTTTTCTTAGTCTTGATAAAAAATATTTTCTATATAAGTTTTTAGTTTTATCTGTTGTTCCTCGTTAGAATACCTTCTTTCAATAATTTTATTACAACGCATCAAGATTCGTTTAAAATTGCCGTTTCTCCGACTCTCTTCTGGTGTTTCTTTAATGTTTAGTTGCTTCGACACTTCCTGAAAAAGAATGTAAGCAGAAAGTGATGTTTCGTAAAAAAGCTCCATTATAAATACTCCCCTAATTTTTAATGAAACGTAGTATTTGTAAATACTAGATTTTTTCAAATTTGTTTTGGATAGTTCTGTCCAACTTCTGTACCAAAAAAAATCTTATTTTCATGCGTAAAACAAAAATTAAATTAAATTAAAAATGTTGGCTTTATACTTCATAAACAAAATATAATATGGATGGTGAAACTGAAGCATGTAAAAATTACCGGGTATTCAAAACTAAAAATTTTGAGACTCTGTTTAAGAATGTATCAAATAATAACAAAAACAAAAAAAATATTTTGACCTATTTTAATATTTTTTCTAAGATTATTTTAACGGTCTTCCTTAGAAATTGCAATTTCCAGCAATGAGACCGGGATGTAATGCTTTTCAATTGATGGCAATTTAGATATTAGAATTTTTTTGATCACTTCATTATCAGTATTTTCTTCGATAAGTCTTTCTCTTAAATTGGGAGGAGTTTTAACTAAAAGTGAAAGTGTAAGAGTTACAAAATCTATTAACATCTCATGTTCCTCGGTCAAATTATTATCATGAGATTTTAGTTTAGCTTTATACTCTTTTCTAATCGTCTTTAAATGTTCCTCTGCAAAAGCTTCTTTCTCAGAATTATTATCCTTATTCAATTCTTTCACATTATGTTCATTAAAAATCTCAACATACTTTTCTATTGATTCAATAAACTGATTGTTTTTTTTAGCAAACAGATTGAGCTTTGCAGAATTTCTTTTTTGCTCATATAATAGATAGGCAATTATTGCTGTTGTTATAATCCAAAAAATAAGTAGTAATAAATATGAAGTTTCCATAACAATCTCTTTTAAAAGTATTTCTAAAATAATACAATATTAGCAAAAATCACTGCATTAATGTGTGCTGTAGCACAAAATTGATGCTGTACTTCTATTATTTGCTATCAGAGACCAAAGCAATAAATTATGGAGGATGAAATGAATTTCACCTTTAGAGCTTTAATCAGCAGTTTAATATTTGGTGTATTTGGCTATTTGGTTACACTAATATTCGTGCTTTTTAATAAATATATCGGCCATGCTTTAACACACCAAAGCAATCCTGATAATTTGAGTTTTTTAAGAACTCTGGTTTTTATTTTTAATAATACACTCACTCATGAAGATTTTATGTTATGTGCTTATGGATTTATATTTATGATTTTCGTTGGTGTATTGAAAAATTTTGAAAGAAGAACAAGAATTTATTAATTTTTATACGGAGTACACCATGTTTAATGTACTATTAGTTGAAGATAATAGCGGAACCCAAATTCTGTTAAAAAACATTCTAAAAAGAAAGTTTTACTGTAATGTTTACACAGCAACAGATGGCATTGAAGCTTTAAAATTGGTTCCGATCAGTAAACCGGATTTTATCCTTCTTGATTATATGATGCCAAATATGGATGGTTATGATTTCTTAAAAGAATTACGAATGAGAAAAATTCACAGGAATATTCCGGTAATTGTAATTTCTTCTGTCAATGATAAATCGGCATTGAAGAAAATATTAGCTCTGGGTGTAAAAGACTATATCTTAAAACCTTTCAACATAGAAAGTACTTTGGAAAAAATTGCAAAAGTGATGAATGAGAGAAACAAAGATATGTCTTCAAGTCTCAAGAACTTAGAGTCTAGAGTAACTTTATTGGATAGACAAAATAAAACTTTGAAGAAACTTAGTTCGGAAACATCACTTATTGATCGACGAATATTTCTGAATTGATGAATACTTATTGTAAGATGGTAAGATTAGGGGAAGTTTGCAGACTTCCCCATTCAGAAAATATTATACTTTAATAGATGCCTTCAAAAAATCTCTATTCATCCTCGCAATATTTGATACTGAAATTCCTTTTGGGCATTCAGCTTCGCATGCATAAGTGTTTGTGCAGCTTCCAAATCCTTCCTCATCCATTACCTTAACCATGTTTTCAACGCGCTGATACCGTTCCGGTTGACCTTGAGGAAGAAGAGCAAATTGCGAGACTTTTGCACCAACGAATAACATTGCAGATGAGTTCTTACAAGCTGCAACACATGCACCGCATCCAATACATTCAGCAGCATCTAAAGAAAGTGAGGCAATATCTTTTGATATTGGAATTGCATTAGCATCGGGAGCGCTTCCGGTATTAAACGAAATATAACCGCCGGCTTGCTGAATTTTATCGAATCCGCTTCTATCAACAACTAAGTCTCTAATTATTTTAAATGCCTTGGCTTTGAACGGTTCGATAAAAATTGTATCACCATCATTAAAAACTCTCATATGCAATTGGCAAGTAGCTGTTTTCTTTTTGGGTCCATGTGGATGACCATCCACTACAAAACCACAAGTCCCGCAGATTCCTTCTCTACAGTCACTCTCGAATGCGATTGGTATTTTGCCCTCTTTTTCCAAATCATTATTTATTTCATCAAGCATTTCAAGAATTGAAACATCTGGTGAAACCGAAACTTTAAATTCTTCAAAATTCCCCTTTGCAGTTTCAGAATCTTGTCGCCAAATATTTAATGTTAAATTAATATTGTTAACCATTATTTATAACTCCTCGTAGCTAATTTAACAGATTCAAATTCTAGGTCTTCTTTGTGCAAATTCCACTTTCCTGCTTTCTCATATTCCCAAGCTGATACATAAGCAAAATCTTCATCATTTCTAATTGCTTCTCCATCTTTTGTTTGGTGCTCTTCACGAAAATGTGCGCCAC
>CAYXXW010000022.1:0-19302 GCA_964469115.1 uncultured Melioribacteraceae bacterium | reverse complement strand
CTTACTTCCACCATTGTGGCAGCCGGTTTAATTTTAATGAAATATTTAGAAAGAGCTTTACCAATTCTTTCCCAATTTTCAATATTTGTTACGTAAATTCTAATTCTAACAATGTCAGTTAATTCTGCATTAGCCTTATTTAGAGCTGATTGAATATTTTTTATTATTTGGATAGTCTGCTCGTAAGGGTCTTCAATACCAACAATTTTACCATCTTCATCTGTAGCTGTTGTTCCGGAAACAAAAATCTGGTTATCAATTTTAACAGCTCGAGAATAGCCAACAATATCTTCCCAAGGTGAATTGGAAGCAATATTAATTCTGTTTGAGTTTGTCTTTTTGTTATTCACTTTAATTTGCCAAATAATTTATATCTATGTTTAGAGATATAATTGTAAGCCCAATCTCTAATATTTTTAGGGATAAATTTAAAGAATTTTAATAACCGCCACCCTAAAGAAAGGTCATTTGTAATTTCTAAAACAGCATCACTTTTAGTAAATATTTTATTTCCCTTTACAAGAACAATTGTATGAGCAGGTAATGTTCCCAAATTATACTTAGTTGTTAATTTGCACCCTTCATTTGATTGTGATGATATAAAATCATATTCCTTGTCATCTAATCTTGAATACAAAAAATTAACAGCAGTATTGCAAAGTACACAGTCACCATCAAATATTATTATTTTAGACTTATTATTTTCTTTGCTCATAAAACTTATTTATAATAAATCGCAAATGTTTTAATCATATTCGCAATTCCGGTAGAATCAATTCTTAGTTCAGCCTCATCATATTTTATTATGAATTCTCTATAATTATCACCATTATAATTATCGCATGCTGCACCTATAACAATACTTTCTTGTTCATTAATTAAAATAAAATTGAGAGGTTTTACTCCCCAGCCATTTGGGCAAGAGGTTGTATCGGATTGTTCAAAATTTTCTTGCTTATTTTCTTTTGTAAGCTTATAAGTAGTAAAGTATATTTTGGTGAAAGGTCTGGAATACAATTGATATGTAGAATCCAGTATTTGAACTTCCATTCGAATATTAACTTCCAATGGTTTTTCATTCTGAGGATTAGTTCCGCTATCTGAACAAGAGGTGAGCAGTAAAGTTAAAATTATAGAAATATTTAGATAAAGTACTTTCAATAAAACTCCAATAATTAAATCTTTTTAGGTTTACACAAATAGTTCTTATCGGAACTTACGCGTAAACATTTTTTACAAATATGTTTTGGTTTCTTTACCAACTTTTTGATTTCCTTACCATATTTATCCAAGTCACTCTTTGTAAAATCGCAAAAACTTTTATTAGGTAAGCTCATCTTAATATTTAATCTTTATCGAACTTATGTAAAACTGTTTGTTTAAAGAATGAAATGATTCAAAAATCAAAATATTTATTTTTAAAGATAAGAATTAGATAAGATATATGTATTGAGTAATTAGTTCTGAAAGTACGATAAATTAATTCAACAAGGAAGAAAGCTATTTAAAATCGGATATGGATCCGAATTCTGGGAGCTTATTCTCACTAAAGTCTGCCTACCAATCCTATTACTGATTTTGATATTGGAGTAATAATTACTGTAATCGGTCCTAACAGAGCATCATCTTTTGTATTAAAAGAAACTGCAATTAAACTTTGATCAGTTTTTAACAGTATACTTTTATCTTTTTAAAAAAACCTTTGATCTTGTTCAAATTTAAAAGTATGACTTCCATTAAAGTATTCATATTTTCCTTCTTCAACTGTGGCTTCATTAATATCTTCAATAAGTGTAGCTTTTTCATTTTCTGAAAGGCTTTCGTAAGCAATAATTTTGTACTCGGTAATTTCCGGCTCAGTTAGATTGTTATCCGCGCAGCGAATAAATAATATAATGAAGAGAAATAGAAATAAGTATTTAATCTTAACACCTTATTTTTATTATCGAGTCTTGTATAATATAATTATTTTGGACTCTGCTTACTATACCTTTCAAAAGCATACTCAAAATAGGGAACAAAGCTGTTAAGCACTTTGCCAAAAGAAATATTTTTTAAGTCATCTTTCTCTGTTAATGCAAAGTCAAAATCAGAGTTGTAAGGGACATTGATCATATCTGCAACTTTATGCTGAACAAATAAACAAAAGGTTGGAATTTTAAATGCAGCAGCTAATTGGACGGTGAACGAATCGGGAGTGAAAATAAAATTAGTATTATTTAGCAATTCCGCATAGATATCTAAATCGGTGTTATAAAAAATTAGATTAGATTTCTCTGCAATTTTTACAGCAATTTCAATATCTTCAATTGAGGCTACAATAATTATGTTTATATCATAATTACGAAAATACTTTAAAAGGCTTTGGTAGTTATCAATTCCCCAGAATCCAATTTCACTTGTGTTGGAAATATTTACAACAGCAGTAAATTTGTGAAGCAAATCATGTTGAATGCAATATTTTTCAATTGTTTCGCTTGCTTTTTCAGAAGGAGGATAATAAATATTCAAATCAGATTTATTAATTTCCATTTCGAAAGAATCAGCTAATTGTATAATTCTATCAACAACATGAACTTTATTTTTTTCAAGCAAGGGAATTCTATGTGTAAATAAATTTTTACTCTTTTTTGAAAATCCAACTTTGAATTTTGCTCTCACTAATCCAACAGAATAAGAACTTAGTTTATTTATATTTTCATCAGGATCAATTATCACATCATATTTCTCAGCTAATAAACTTATTATTGTTTTTATAAAACTTTTTTCGGCTCTATTATAGATTATGATTGAACTTACAAATTTATTGGTAACGAAAACATCCGCGCACTCTTTAGTTGTAAAAAGAGTAATTGTTGAATTAAAATTTTCACTCAATATTTTTATTAAAGGAGTAATATTCAATGATTTTTGAATATCGTTGAAGTTCACAATTAATATTTTAGCTTTGGTGGGGAAGTAAATCTTCTCATTGCTAATATTTTTGGAGAATATCTTTAAGAAAAGATTAAAAATTGTTTTTGCAATATATTTTTTGAATCTAGTCAAATATTTTTCTAATTAACATTTTTTATTTTTGCTGACGGACAAAAGTTAGTACTTGGCTGGGAAATTTGATACTAAGGATAGAAACAATTATTAGAGACACGTTCTCAATTATTTTCAGCATTCCAACTTTCTGTCCGTCAAATGTTCCTTGGCACCCGCAATCAATATCTAGATTTCTCAAAACGGCGGATAATAAAGCCAAAGTAAATACGGTTAACAATGTTGCAATAATAATTGAGTTCTCCTTAATGTAAAATCCAAGCAGAAGCAATCCGCCTGTTATAACTTCGATCCATGGAATTACTATCGCAATTAGATTTATTATATGAATAGGGAGTATATCATAATTTTCGATTGAAGTTGCAAATGCAGCAAGGTTACTTATTTTATCAAATCCGCTTAAAATAAATACTAGCGCTAAGTATATTCTGGTCAAAGCAATCAGGTAATCTATAATTATTTTTTTATTCATTATCATTACCAATACTAACTGGGAGTTGTGCTTCTTTCCATTCTTTAAGTCCACCTAAAAAAACATAAACATTCTTATAACCAAGTTTAACAATTTCATTTGCCAGCCTTTTACTTGTGTCGCAATCATCACCATCACAATAAACCAACAGAAGATTATCATTAGAAATTGACTTTAACAATGAGTCATCTTTAGTAAAGCTAAACTCTGGAATATTAATTGCACCCTTAATATGTGCTTCAGCAAAATCCCATTGATCTCTTGCATCTATAAAGATTGCCAAGTTTTTATTATAAAAAGTTAGTGCTTGAGCTAGATCAAGTCCTAATATATTATTTAATTCATTCTCAGCTTCGCCCAATGTTACTGATTTTACCAAAATTGGTTTTCTTATCAAATCAATTCCATTAACGGAAAAGGTATTATATATAAACCCTAAAACAACTGAGAGTAAAAGTATAAGTAGAATATTTTTATAATTAATTTTATTTGTCATATGCCTTATTTAATTTATTAAACTCATCAACACAAAATTTTATTATTTTATCAGCTTGGCTGATTGCTTGCTGACCGGTCAACTCTTCATCCGTCATTTTCATTATTAGCAAATTAGCTGATTTTCTTATTTCTACGGGAATTTCATTATCATTGCTTAATCCGCGTAGATGATTCATAAAACTTGAACCGTAGTGTTCTTTTCCGGTTAATTTTACGAAACCATCAATATAAAAACCAGCTGCCCTCCTAGCAATTGCCCTTATTTTACCGTCATAAAATTTCTCGAGATTATTTTTAGCATTTTGTAATTCCTTATCACCATTGGCAAAGCTTATTTTAACAGTATTAAATAGTTCTTTATTCATCAACTAACACACAATTTTTTGGAATATCCGGTCTAACCAAAAGTGTTTGCTCTTTCTGAAGTAAAACTTTTCCGGGCTCCATTCCTTTTTTCTTGTGTACAAATTTTGCAAAAGTATAAGAAATTGGTGAAGAACCCGCAGTTTTTGCTTTGCTATGATAACCTGCTAAAGAAGCTACTTTTTTAATAATATCTTTTGGAACTCCTTCTTTTGCATTATCAACCCTTAAAACAACATGGGAACCGGGTAAACCTCTCGCATGAAACCAGTAATCATTTTGTTTAGCAAATTTTAATGATAGATAATCATTGCTCTTGCTGTCCCTTCCAATGAAAACGTGGTACTTATCGTCTATTACATAGTGCCAATATTTAAACTTTAATCCCGAATCCATTTTAATAATATTTTCTTTTTTTATGATCAGTTTTTTATGAAGATTTTCAATTTCATCAATTTTATTTGAATCTCTGAATATTTTATAATCGTTATTTAAAAAATCATATTTTTGTTTTGTAAAATTAAACAACTCAACCGACTTGTTGTAGTTTAGTTTTTCACCTTTTGCTTTATCAAAATACTTTTCAATATTATCATTTTGTGATAATTTTGGATCTAATTTAATTTTTATATCATTTCCATTATCAGTTATGAATATTTCTGTCATCCCTTTTTTAATACTGTAAATATTGGCTAAGAGAAGATTAGCTTGCTGGTAGTATTTTTCTTCATTAGATTCGGATTCTACTCTTAAACTCAATTTATTTAGTTTGTTTGCTAGGGAAGTTAATTCTTTATCAAAGTATTTTTCAAGTTCTTTCGAAACATCTCTACTTTTTTCTTGACGATAAAATGAACTAATATAGTATTGAAGGGCATCGTTATAATTATTAAACAATTTAAAATTATCATCAACTGAAAAAGACTTAAATGAATTAGGTATAAAAACAACTTTTTGTTCTTCGTTACTAAATCCGACTTTAATTTCGCTGAACAATATTTCTTCACTTATTTGCTTAAAGATTTCAAAAATATTATTACTTGGTTGAGATGTACTTCTAAAGATTATTTCCTTTTTTATTTCACTTGAGATCATTGGGTAATCTTTCTTTAGATCATTAATCTCAGTATACACATTATAATTGCTATCAAAAAAACTCAACTCTAAATCATTTGTAAATATTTTATCCTTAACCTTATCAATAATTAATTCTTTGGATTTTTTAAAAACTTCAATTTTTAAATTTGTAATCAGATAAACATTAGTTTTATTCCCGGAAATGGAGAAATAAAGGTTTGAAGAATCCAAATTAAAGTTTATCAATCTATCGTTTGTCGCAATTTTAATATCACTTAATAGTAATGGAAGGTAATCAGCAAAAAAATCGATTACATTTCTTTTAGCTTTATGGTGATTATTTTTTACGAGCAAATATGGAGAATGAGGATTGGTTGAGATTATTAAATGTCTATGAGGATTTTCTTCAGAAGGAATATGTAGAAATAATTTATTTTTTTCTTGGGAGTAAATATCGAAGATTCTTGCTCCACTCAGAATACTATTTAAATAGTTGACTGAGCGAAGGAGATAGAAGTAATTTTTGAACATACTTGTAAAATTTAGAACTATTTCGGGTAACCAAAATTTCTACGTTCTTTTACCGTAAGATTAAAAACAGTTTTAAATAATTCCTTGTCAATATCTGTTAGCACCACGTTTCTTCGCTGCATAACTCTTTCGGCTGCTTCAATGCTCCTATCTAAATCATAAGTTGTAAGTGCTTCTGAACCGCCCCAACTGAATGATGGGAGATAGCGCGGTGGAAAAGTTCCACCGAAAACATTGCTGGAAACACCAACTATAGCTCCGGTATTAAAAGAAGTATTTATTGCAGATTTTGAGTGGTCGCCCATAGTTAATCCGACAAATTGTTTACCACTATCAATCAAAGCATCATTTATTCTAACTTTAATAGTGCTATAGTTATTTTTTAAGTCACTATTTGTAGTTCCAGCACCAAGATTTACCCAAGAGCCAAGATAAGAATTTCCTAAAAAACCATGATGCTGCTTATTAGAGTAACTATGAATTATTGAATTTTCAATTTCACCGCCAACCTTACTGATTTTTCCAATACTGGTATTGTGATAAATAGTTGAGCCCATTTTTATAATTGAATTTTCACCTATAAACGCTGGACCTTGAACTTCTGAATTAGAATAGATTTGTACGTTCTCACCAATAAAGATGGGCCCTTCTTCAGCATCGAGAACCACTCCTGGTTTAAGTTTTACATTCTTACTAATAAAAATATCCTTTTCATTCAAGAAGAAAACTCCGGGGTATTCTTTTAGGTGATTTTCTGCGTCACTTGTTAATTTCTTAAAATCTTTTACAAGCTCTTGCGGGTTATGGGTAATAAGATCCCAAGGATAATTTATAATTGTTATGTCTACTTCTTTTATCGGTAATTCTGGAAAATCATTTTTTGATAAAACATCTTTTAGGGAATCATTGATTTGTTGAAGATTATTTCCACTTACCCTTGCACCAATAAAATTACCGTTTGAAATAAACATTTCATCTTTGCCATCAAGAGGTATTTGTTTGTGGAATTCATCGTCAACGAGGATTCTTCCATTAAGAAATAACATCATCTCTGATTTAACATGGCTAACTATTTCATCTGTGCGGTTCTGACGAATAATATTTCTTAAATAATCCCGAGTATTAAGCTCAATCCTTACGTTGGGGTAATTTCTTCTAATCTTTCTATGAAGAGATAAAATTCCACATTTTAAATGATAAGAAGGACGAAAATATGTCAAAGGCTGTAGTTGCTTATATTCCTCGTCTTCAAAAATGCAAATACTTTTCAATTTTAATATCCTTAATTAGTCAAAAATTATAGTTTCCCAAGTATCGACATATGTTCCTTCAAGTTTAGAACCGGCTTCCTTATCAACAATTACAAATGCTTCTTTATGCATTTGAATTATAGATGCCGGACACATTGCTGTTAAAGGTCCCTCTACTGCAGATTTTATTGCATCAGCTTTATCATTGCCAGAAGCAACTAATAATAATTCCTTTGCATTCATTATCGTTCCAACACCCATAGTGATTGCATACTTTGGAACTGTCTCATCATTTTTAAAAAACCTTCTATTAGCTTCTCTTGTAGTGGAAGTTAATGTTTTAATTCTTGTCCTAGAACCAAGAGACGATCCGGGTTCATTAAAAGCAATATGACCATTAGCGCCAATCCCTAAAACTTGAACATCAATCCCACCGAATGATTTAATTCTTTCTTCATACCAATCACAAAATTGTGTTACATCTTTCGCCATACCTTGTGGTACATGAATGTATCTTGGGTCAACATTAATATTATCGAAGAAATTATTTTGCATAAAGTAATGGTAACTCTGATCATGCGAAGGGGGAAGACTTACATATTCATCTAAATTAAATGTAGTTACTTTAGAGAAATCAAGTCCTTCATACTTATGCATTCGTATCAATTCTTTGTACAATCCTAGAGGAGTACTTCCCGTTGCTAGGCCTAAAACTAAATTAGGTTTTTTCTTTAGTCTATCAGCTACAACTTTTGCCGCTTCAAGACTTAAACTATCATAATTGTTTTTAACTATAACTAGCATTTTGAACCCTTAAATTAATGATCACCAGTATGCTCTTTTACTACTTTTTTTAACCAATTTAGCATAAAGAACAAAACTAGCGCTACCGCAGCGGCAGCAGCTCCATTTATTAAAAAGTAGATTGCTTTATTTTCAATTGTGAAGAATAATCCCGAAAGTACACCAGATAACTTATTCCCGATAGCAGTTGCCATAAACCAACCGCCCATCATTAGAGCAGTAAGTCTTTTTGGAGCTAATTTTGAAACAAGAGAGAGTCCCATTGGACTAAGACAGAGTTCACCAAATGTTAGGACACCATACATTGAAACTATCCAGAGGAATGAAACTTTTTCGGCTCCATTACTGCCGGCAAACACGGCAACCATCATTAATAACATTGCCAGTGCTGTAATAACTACACCTAATACAATTTTACCAGGGGTTGATGGTTCCTTCTTCCTTCTAGCTAAAAAGCCCCAAAGAGCAACAATTAATGGAGTTAGAATAATTACAAAACCTGGATTGGCAGATTGGAAAATTTCTGTATTTAACAATGCAAGACTTTCACCCTCTTTTGGCCATTCTTCCTTAGGTAGATTCTTCAAATATGGATGTGGACCCTGTTCAACTATTGGCTTACCATCTGCATCTCGCAGCTCGGCTCCATGCCCATCATATTTTGGAGTTTCTTGTAATTCATTTGTAACTGTTTCAGCAAATCCTAATTCACTTAAAGGTGCTTGCACTAATTCCGGCATTTCCCTTGATGTATAGTCATTTGCCCAAATTGTCATTGCAGATCCATTTTGATGAAGTATCATAAAGAAAACTCCACCTGCTAAAAATACAGCATATAGAGCACCTAATCTTTGTTTCTCTTCTTTGTCTCCTTTTTTCCAGATAGAGAAAAAATAATAAAGAAGTGGAATTGTAGCAAATATAAATGCATCTGTTGATTCAGCTAGTAAAGGTTGGCCAAATAGCATAGTAGGCAGGAACCATCCAATAAATGCTGCTGCAATTGCCGGGCCGAAAATTACATAAATAATTTTACTAGTTGGTGTATCATCAGGTTCAGTGGGAGTAACGTAATCAACGTCTTTAACATGTTTTTGACCAAGGAAGAACCAGAAAATTCCTATGAACATTCCAACGCCTGCCATGGCAAATGCTGCACTCCAGCCAAAATTGTTTCTTAAGTAAGCTGCAAAGAAGTTACAAACAAATGCTCCAATGTTAATACCCATATAAAATATATTATAACCTGAATCTTTATAATCTCTATATTGATCAGTGTCATATAAACGACCAACTAAGGTAGAAATATTTGGTTTGAAGAAGCCATTACCAATTATTATCAAAAGCAACGAAAGATAAAAAACCATTTCTGAGGATTGAGTTAATCCCAAATAACCTATTCCCATTAAAGTCCCGCCAATAAAAATTGATTTTCTATAACCCAGAAATCTATCTGCAAGCAGTCCGCCTAAAAATGGAGTAAGATAGACGAGTGCCAAATAAGTTCCATATACTTCGGCAGAATAAGTACGAGTAAACTTCATTCCATCGCCGGCAATCATATAAAGAGTAAATATTCCAAGCATCAAGTAGAAACCAAATCGTTCCCACATTTCTGTAAAAAATAAAACGGGCAATCCTTTAGGATGTTTACTGAACATAAAAGCTCCTAATGTTTAGAGAAAGTTTGTTATCGAAAGATGTTTTATAAGTAATAATTCAGTAAAATTACAATAATTTATGTACAATAAAAAATATTAAGTTGTTATAAAAACGTCCATTTGATATATTTGTACGGATGAATCCGATAATTAAAAAAATATTATTCTCAGTAGTTGGTTTATTTACCTTTCTTGCAGTATTAGCATTTATAGCGGATGTTTTTATCATGCCTTGGTATGTGGATAGTGAAGAAGTAGTGGTGCCAAGCTTATTGGGAAAAAGTAAGACAGAAGTAGATTCTATTCTCAATGACGGCTTGCTAAATCCAGTATTTTCTGAACCGCGATACAGTGATGAATATCCTGCTGACCACATAATCTATCAAAAACCGGAAGCTGGCTCAATTGTTAAAAAAAATCGCCGAGTATATGTTGTTATAAGCAGCGGCAATCCTCTTACTAAAATGCCAAATTTAATTAGTAAAACATTTCGGGATGCAAAAGTTACAATTGAACGTCTAGGTTTTAGTATAAGTAATATACAAGAAGTGAAATCTGAAGAAAAAGCCAATACGGTTATTGAGCAATATCCTAGAGAGGGAACTAATATTGAAAAGGGAACAAAGGTTAAATTAAAGGTAAGTGTTGGTCCTAATATTGGTATGGTTAGAGTTCCGGACTTAGTTGGATTATCATATCGTGAAGCAGAAACAACACTTCGTAAAAATTCATTGGCAGTTGGAAAAATAAATTATCAAAATTCTCCTAATATGCTGCCAAATACAGTTGTTGCTCAATATCCAACCAAAAATAAACTAATTAATATTGGGGAATCTGTTGATCTATTCATTACTAAAAGTCAGAATTAAATTATGAGTTTACTAGCCCCTTCAATTCTCGCCGCTGATTTCTCCAATTTAGAACAACAAATTAGAGCTATAGAGCTTGGAAAAGCAGATCTAATCCATTGTGATATTATGGATGGTAAATTTGTTCCAAATATTACTTTTGGGCCTAAAATTGTTTCAACGGTTAGAAAATTAACTAAGCTACCTTTAGATGTTCACTTGATGATTGAGAATGCTGAGTTGATTATCCCGGATTTCATCAGCGCTGGGGCATCATACATTACGGTTCATCAAGAAAGTGTTCGCCATCTTGATAAAGTATTAAATTCTATAAAAGAAAAGGGAATTAAAGCAGGTGTTTCAATTAATCCTTCAACACCAGTGGAATCTCTGAAACATGTGTTTCATTTAGTCGATCTTATTTTAATTATGTCGGTTAACCCGGGTTTTGGTGGACAAACTTTTATTGATTTCACACTAGATAAGGTAAGGGATTTGAAGAAAAGAAGAGAAGAGAATAATTACCATTACAAAATTGAAATTGATGGTGGAATTAATGCAGATAACATTGTAAAAGTAAAAGAAGCTGGATGTGATATTATTGTTGCCGGTACTGCTGTTTTTAAAAATGAAAATATTACAGAAGAAACCACTAAATTAAAAAACTTAATTTTATAAATAGAGACACTTATGGATTTAGCATTTATTGGAGCAAATATAGTTACTCCCTTTAGAGTTGTAAAAAAGGGTGTTATTACAACAAAAAAAGAAAGAATTTATCACGTTGGACCTGAAAATCAATTTGATTATTCAAAAACGGAAAAAATAATTGATGTCAGTGATAAGTTTATCGTTCCGGGATTTATAGATCTGTTGGTTCATGGAGGAGCAGGTGGTTATGGTTTTTCCGATGAATCGAATGAAAGTATTGAAAAAATAAGTAATTATTTTCTTAAAAAAGGTTCAACTTCACTCTTAGCTAGCTTACATGCTAAACCAAAACAAGCTTTGTTGGATGATCTTAATAGAGTTGGGAGCTATATAAAGGAAAATCCGCAATCCAATATTGTTGGTATCCATATGGAAGGCCCTTACTTAAACCCAGAATTGAAGGGAGCAATGAATGCAAACTATTTATGGAAACCTTCAATTTCATCTTTTAAGGAAATGTGGAAAGCATCCGAGAAAACAATGAAAATGATGACTATCTCTCCTGAATTAGATGGTGCCTTGGATGTAATTAGAGAAGCTTCTTTTCATGGAGTAGTTTGTTCTATAGGTCACTCTACGGCAAGTTACGAGGTTGTTGATTTAGCTATAGATAATGGTGCTGCTCATGTAACGCATATGTTCAATGCTATGAAACCAATCCACCACAGAAATCCCGGAGTTGCAATTGCAGCATTACTAAGGGAGGAGTTGAAAATTCAATTAATTGCAGATACATATCATGTTCATCCGGCTACAATGGAGTTTTTAATTAAATCAAAAACACCTAAAGGCATTGTACTAATAACAGATTCTATTAGAGTCGGCGGAATGCATGAAGGGGAGCAGACTCAATTTTCTGACCAAAAGGTTACTCTTTCAGGCGATAAAGCAGTCATGGATGATGGTACTATTGCCGGAAGCACTCTTACACTAAATAAAGCAATAAAAAACATAATTGAAACTACAGGATTAAAAATTACAGATGCCGTAAGAATGGCAACAGTAAATGCTGCAAAAGTAATTAAACTTGATAAAGGAATTCTTTCAAGCGGTAAGCCTGCAGATTTTGTAGTTTTAGATAAAGACTTAAATGTAGAAATGACAATAATGAAAGGCGAAATTCGTTATTCGAAATTTGATGATTAAGAGTGAGTAATGTTTACTCAGATATTGTAAATTCTAAATCTCCGAAAATAATGGGGATTCTGAATGTAACACCTGATTCATTTTCAGATGGTGGAAAATATTTAAATATTGAAAATGCATTTGCACATGCCAAAAAATTATTAAATGATGGAGCAGATATTTTAGATATTGGTGGTGAATCAACCAGACCGGGTGCAATACCTATTTCAGTTGATGAAGAATTATATAGAGTTATTCCGGTAATTGAGAAAATTTATTTGGAGCACCCCGAAACTAGAATTTCAATTGATACAACAAAATCAGAAGTTGCAGATGAAGCAATTAAAGCGGGAGCATGTTTAATTAATGATATAAGCGGTGGAACCTTTGATGCTCAAATTCTAACAATTGCTTCAAAACATGAAGTTCCCTTTGTGATTATGCATATTAAGGGTAACCCAAGTAATATGCAGGATTCACCTTTTTACAATGATATTATAGATGAAATTTCAATTTACTTTGAAAAACAGATAAAAGTTGCAGAAGAGAATAATGTTGATAAAATCATTCTCGATCCCGGGATTGGTTTTGGTAAAAGGATTGAGGATAATTACTCAATTCTAAATAATATTGATTCATTTAATAAATTTGGGTTTCCAATTCTAATCGGAGTTTCTAAAAAATCATTCTTGGGTAAAACTTTAAATATAGAAGTTAATGAAAGAACCAACTCTACAATTATTGCGGAAACTATAGCTGCTAAGAATGGAGCTAATATTATTAGGACCCATAATGTAAAGAATGCAGTTGAATTGAAGAAGATGATATCATTTCTAAATAGTGAGAATAGTATAGTTAATGTTTGATTTATTCAAAATAGGATTTCTACCTTTTACCTTTCTGGATTTGATTGATATTATTCTTGTTTCTATAATTATTTATAAACTATATACAATAATTAGAGGAACAATTGCTGCACAGATATTTATTGGCTTAGTAATAATATTGTTCTTATCCTTTGTTACGCAGGCAGCTAACTTACGTGCACTTGGGTGGTTGCTTAATCTTGTAACTGATAACTGGATCATCGCTTTTATTGTTTTATTTCAACCTGAGATTAGAAGACTGCTCGTAATACTTGGTAAAAATCCTTTATTTAATGTTTTTGTTAAGAGCGATGAAAAATCGGTCTCTGATATATTAACCGAAGCTGCATTCGAACTAGCGCAACATCAACACGGTGCATTGATAGTATACTTGAAATCCACAGGTTTGAGAAGTGTGATTGAAAGTGGCGAAGTACTTAATGCTAATCTTAGTAAAAATTTATTAAGATCAATATTTTTCCCACGTAGTCCTCTGCATGATGGGGCAGTAATTGTTAATAATGATAACATCGAAGCAGCCCGTTGTACCTTACCCTTAACAGATTTAACATCAATTGATGGACGTGTTTTAGGGATGAGACATCGTGCTGGGATTGGTATTACAGAAAATGCTGATGTTATAAGCATTATTGTATCAGAAGAAACAGGAAGCATTTCTGTTGCTGAGAAAGGTCATATTACAAGTGGTCTTTCTAAGGAAAATTTGAGAAACCGATTAGCAAAAAGTATGATGAATACCAAAGATAAAGGGATGAAGAGTATATTTGACTTCTTCAAAAAGGAAAAATAGAGTTTGCGCAGTTATCCCTTTCTTTAATGAAGAAAAACATCTCCTTTTACTAATTTCTGAAGTTAAAAAATATGTTAATACTATCATTCTTGTTGATGATGGTTCAACAGATTCTTCCGCAAACAAAATTCCTGATAATAAAAATGTTATATTGATTAAATATTTCTCCAATAAGGGGAAAGGGAATGCTCTTTTAACTGGATTCAAAAAAAGTATTGAACTTAATTCGGAATTCACAATTACAATTGATGCAGATTTTCAGCATGATCCTAAAATAATTCCAAAATTTATTGAGTCATTGCATAATTTTGATTCAGTTATTGGCAGGAGAAAAATAAATTCTTCAATGCCTATTTCCAGAAGAATGAGCAATTATTTGACATCAAAATTATTGAGCATAAAAACTGGGAATAAAATACTCGATAGTCAATCTGGATTTAGAGGTTTTAGAACAATCATACTAAAAGATATCTTACCAACTTATTCTGGATTTGAAGCCGAAAGCGAGATGATAGTAAAAATCTGCCAAAAAAATTTCTCATTAGGTTTTATTAATATTCCAACTACTTATGGTAATGATGACAGTAAAATGAAAGCAATTCCCACTATTATTGGATTTATTAAAGTTCTAATAAAAAGCTGAATTTTCATTTTAAATTCTTTGGCAATCAATACTAATTCATAATAAATCAAAATATTAGTATATTTTTATTTTGAATAAAATTAAGGTGAAAATATGAAATTACGTTATTTTTCCCATTCGGCTTTTCAGATTACAACCGATTCAGGAAAAGTTATTTTAATCGATCCTTTTTTAGATGATAATCCCACGTCTCCAGTGAAATCTGATGAAATTAAAAAAGCAGATTTTATAATTTTAACTCACGGACATGGTGATCACATTGGAGATGCATTCAAAATTGCAGAGAGAACTAAGCCATTATTCATTTGCGTAAATGAACTTGCGAATTATTGTGTCGATAAAGGATTCACTGCTCACAATATGCATATTGGAGGTGCGTATAATTTTGAATTCGGCAGAGTAAAATGGACAATTGCTCACCACGGTAGTCAAACTCCGGAGGGAACTTACGCCGGTGAACCTGCAGGAGTTCTTCTTACAATTGATGGCAAAACTATTTATAATACAGGCGACACTGGATTATTTCTTGATATGAAATTAATTGGTGAAATGAATTCAGTTGATTATATGATATTGCCGATTGGCGATAATTTTACAATGGGAATTGATGATGCCGTTAAAGCTGTTGAATTTGTAAATCCAAAAGTGGCTATACCAATGCATTATGACACTTGGCCCCCAATTGAAGCTGATCCAAAAGTATTTGAGGCAAAGTTAAATGCAGTCGGTAAAACCTGTAAAATAATGGATTATGGAAGTGAGATTGAGCTTTAATTTTAGTATGTGTAGCAATAAAAAAGTTTAAATAAACTTTATTTTAAGATTACGGAAATTTATGACAAATGTAATTGCAATTACTAACCAAAAGGGTGGAGTCGGTAAAACATCAACCGCGATAAATCTTTCTGCATCAATTGCAGCGGCTGAATACAAAACTTTACTTATTGATATAGATCCTCAATCAAACTCTACTCATGGTTTAGGAATTTATGATAATGAAAAATCGATTTACGATGTAATGATTGGAGCAGAATCAGTAAAGGATTGCATAGTGAATACATATATGCCTAACCTAGATATTTTACCATCAACTATTGATTTAGTGGGTGCCGAAGTTGAGCTAGTATCTTTTAATCACAGAGAAAAATTGTTAAAAGAGGCTATTAAAGAGAATGCAAATGATTATAATTTCGTTTTTATTGATTGTCCACCTTCCTTAAGTTTATTGACTTTAAATGCATTAACAGCGTCAGATTCTGTTATTATTCCTGTACAATGCGAGTATTTTGCTCTTGAAGGACTAGGGCAATTATTAAATACAATTAATGTTGTTAGGAAACAGCTTAACCAAAATCTTAGCATAAATGGTGTTTTGCTAACAATGTATGACCAAAGATTAAATCTCTCTAATCAAGTAGTTGAAGAAGTAAAAAAGTATTTTGGCGATAAAGTATTTAACACAATAATTCACAGAAATGTAAGAATCTCAGAAGCGCCAAGTCATGCTAAACCGGTAATTTTATACGATGCAATGTCAACAGGAGCAAAGAATTATATATCTCTAGCTTCCGAAGTAATTAAAAGATGTATTCACAATTAAATGAGTGAAACTTTATGAATAAAATACGACCCGGGCTAGGCCGAGGTTTAGACGCACTGATAAATCCGTCAACTCAAGAAGATCTTAACAGGCCCGTTGATGTAAATAGTTCAAATATTACAAAAGATGATGGCATTGCTGATGATGTTCTAGTAAAAATTGATGTCAATAAAATAAAACCCAATCCATTTCAGCCTAGAACTGATTTTGAACCGCAAAGTTTAGATGAACTTAAACACTCAATTTTACAAAATGGCTTGATTCAGCCAATAACTGTAAGGAGAGCAGGAGAGGGAAATTATGAGTTAATTTCTGGTGAAAGAAGATTACGTGCATGCAAAGATATCGGTTACAAAGATATTCCCACGTATATAATTCATGTTGATTCAAATGAAGCTATGCTGGCTCTTGCTTTAATTGAGAATATTCAGAGGGAAAAATTAAATCCCATAGAAATAGCCCACGCTTATAAAAGACTAATTGATGAATGTAATTTATCCCAGGAGCAAGTTTCTGAAAAAGTAGGGAAAGATAGGAGCACGATAACAAATTCACTCAGATTATTGAAATTGCCGCAAGAAATTCAGCAAAGTTTAATTAAAGATGAAATTTCAGCCGGACATGCTAGAGCTTTAATAAATATATTTGATGAAGAAATACAATTACAAATTCTTCGTAAAATTAAAAAAGATGAACTCTCCGTTAGAAATGTAGAACAAATTGTCAGAAAATTTAATGAAGGGAAGAAAGCCAATCCTCAAAAAAGAATTGCCGGAGAAGATCAAGAGTTAATTGTACAAAAAGATATTGAAAATAAACTAAGAAATATTTTTGGTACAAAAGTTATTTGTAAGCAAAAAAAAGATGGTACAGGGCAAATCACAATAGAATTTTACTCCAATGACGAACTTGACAGACTATTTGAATTATTTGGGATAATTGAAAACTCTAATCGTTAAAATATTATTTTTCTGGTTTTTCATTTCAAGTATCGTTTTAACACAAACTATAGATACTCTAAATTCAGCAACTTCTTTAAGTGACAGCGGATTTGTGATGGAAAAGTCACCTATGGGAGCAATGCTCCGAAGTGCAGTTTTGCCCGGCTGGGGGCAGTTTTACAATGAATCATATTGGAAAATACCAATTGTCTGGGGTGTATCAGCGTGGTTTATCTACCTTTGGAATGATCGAAACGACAACTACCGATTTTATAAGGATTTATATAACAAAAGTCTTTTGGAATCGTCTAATGGTAATTCACAGTATAAAACTGCCAGAGATTTTTATAGAGATGATAGAGACTTGTACGCTATCTATATAGGATTAACATATTTTCTTAATTTAATTGATGCTTATGTAGATGCTCATTTGTTTGACTTTGATGTTGGTTTTAATAATTATACTCAAGAACCTGAACTTCAAATTAAAATTGGATTATGACAAAATTAAATGTAAATATTTGTTCAAACTGCGGTAGTCAAAATCCACTTTATGTTAAAAATTGTTCAAACTGTAAACATTATATTCGCACTGCTGTTGTAAATATTGATTTATGGCATACAATTTATCAGCTTTTTGAAAATCCACGAAAAACTCTTAAAAATATTATTTATGCAGAACATAAGAATTTCATAATATTTTTATTATTCTTTTTTAGCATCAAACTATTTCTTTTTTCATTATCAATACAGTCAGGACTAAAACTCAATACCGGAGTGTCAAATTTTATAATTTACAACTTTCTTCTGCTTACAGTTATTTATGCAATTTTAATTTTATTCAGCATAAAAGTATTAACTATTTTGTTGAACAAGCTAAGTAAGACTCGCTTCAAAGATAATTTGTCATTATTTATTTTTGGCTCTATACCAATAATAATTTCTCTCTTTATATTGACTCCCGTTGAGTACGGAATATTTGGGGAGCATTGGTTTATTTTTAATCCTTCACCATTTATTATTAAAACGAATTTGGCTTACATTTTAGCAGGGTTGGAAGTATTAATGATTCTTTGGAGTATTACTATCATTTTTAAAGCTTTTCATATTCAATCTAACTCAAAAATTTTCGCAACTCTTTCAACTGTCTCGCTATTAATAGTAATTTCAGTTGCTATTATATTTATACCTTATATATTAGTTTAACTAATTGATATAATTAATTATATTACCATACCTTATACCACGTGAGCTGATGTTAATTATATCTATATTTATCAATTGAGAAATATTTTGTAGAATTAATAAACCAGTAAATAGCACATCCTCTCTGCCATTAACCACCGAGCCGAAATTAGCTTTTATTTGCTGAGGGGAAAGAGGAAGCATTTCTCCATAAATATTATTCAGATCACTTTTAGTTATAATTGATCCTTCAACTTTATCTTCATGATAGGTCTTTAAATTTTGATTGATACAAGATAAAGTAGTGGGTGTTCCTGCAACTGCAATTGTTGCTAAACCTTTTGGAATTATTGAATCAATAGGTGAAAATAAATCAGTTAGGTATTTGTTTGAACTCTTAATTGATTTTTGTTCATGTGGAAAGTCATTTAAAAACATCTCAGTAAGACTCACAACTCCAACTTGAAAACTATTTTTATATAAAATTTTTGATTTATTTCCGTAAATGATCTCTGTACTTCCGCCGCCTATATCAATTACAACTTTTTCATTAAGATTTGGTAACGAGGATGATGCCCCATAAAATGATAATTCAGCTTCCTTGTCACCAGAGATTATTTCTACTTCTAATTCAAGTTTATTTTTTATTAAACTAATTATTTCATTGGAATTAGAGGCAGTTCTCATTGCATTTGTGGCAGTAACAATTATTTTAGGACAATTATACTTATCCGCTAAGACTTTAAAATCGGAAAGTATTTTTAATAGATGAGTAACTCTGTCCTCTTCAATTATGCCCACAATCTTTAAGCCATTTCCTAGTCGTGGACTTTCATATTTATTAAGAATTGGTGTTAAAGTTTTGTTT